>JBGAVB010000342.1:0-3329 GCA_044228345.1 Anaerolineae bacterium
CGCCCTGGTCATCGTTGTCGCGGGCATGGAAGGCGCCTTAGCCAGCGTGGTTGGGGGGCTAGTGGCTGCGCCGGTGATCGCCGTGCCAACCAGTATTGGCTATGGCGCCAGCTTCGGCGGATTGGCCGCGCTGCTCGCCATGCTTAATAGCTGTGCGCCAGGCGTCGCCGTGGTCAACATTGATAATGGTTTTGGCGCGGCCGCGCTTGCGATGCGCATTCTCTCGGCAAAGTAAGGTAGAGCGATGAAAATACCCATCTTGATCAGCCTGGTTGCGATCGTGGCCGTGGTGGGCGTGGGTATGCGCGTCACCAATTTTACGGCCTACCTGGGCAACGATCCCACGGCGTGTAACAATTGTCACGTCATGGGGACGGTTTACGAGGGCTGGTATCATTCCCGCCACCAGTCGGTCGCCACGTGCAATGATTGCCATACGCCCCATGCGCTGATTCCGAAGTACATCGTGAAGGCGCGTTCTGGTTTCAATCACGTGTCGGCCTTTGCCACCGGGCATATTCCGGATGCGATTCGGGCCAAAGAGGCGACGCGCGCGATCGTGCAGGAGAACTGCATTCGCTGTCACAGCGAAACGGTTTCACAGGTTGCGGACGGCCAAGCGGACGCGGGCCGCTTCTGTGTGGATTGTCATCGCACGGTGCCGCATGGCGTGCGCGGCAATTCGCTTTATCAGTAGAGGTTGTGACCGGCCAGGAGCGACGAGATCAATGGAGATCAATTTCCAAAGGAGGATGACTTCATGCAAGGAAAGCGTATTGTATGGCTGCTAACCGCCGTGGTGGTGGTGCTGGCCGCAGCCTTGATCGGTGTTTTCGTCTTTCTGAACAATCAGCCCTTGCAGGCGCGTGGCCCTCAGGCGCTCGTTTCCATTGCTCCGATGGAACCAGATCCGCAGAAGTGGGCCGTAAACTTCCCGCATCAGTATGACAGCTGGCTGCGTACGCAGGAAATGGCCAAGACGCCGTATGGCGGCTCGGAGCCGATTCAGAAGCTGGATGCCGATCCGCGCCTCAAGACGCTGTTTGCTGGCAACGCGTTTTCTAAGGATTACAAAGAGGACCGCGGTCATTACTGGGCGCTCGTGGATGTGACGCAAACAGGGCGCAACCCGACAGCCGGCACCTGCATGTCGTGCAAGAGCGCTGATAACCCGCGTCTGTGGGCGGAGTTGACGCCGGCCAAATTCTTTGCCACGCCCTTTAGTGAAATCAAGGAGATGGTCAAGCAGCCGGTGGCCTGCGCCAACTGTCATGAGCCGAGCACGATGAAGCTCATCGTGACCAACCCGGCGCTGCGCGAGGCGCTTGTGGCCCAGGGCAAAGATCCAGACAAGCTCAGCCGCCAGGAGATGCGCACCGTGGTGTGCGCCAACTGCCATGTCGAATACTACTTCAAGGGCGACGGCAAATACCTGACCTTCCCCTGGACGAACGGCACGCGCATCGAGGACATCGAGAAGTATTACGAGGATTTCAAGGTCAACGACCAACCGTTCAAGGACTGGACGCACGCGATCTCGGGCGCGCCGATGATCAAAATGCAGCATCCCGAATATGAGCTGTTCACCGCCGACAGCACGCACTATAAGGCCGGCGTCGCCTGCGCGGACTGCCACATGCCTTACCAGCGCGATGGCGCCGTCAAGTACAGCTCGCATTTTGTGGCCAGCCCGCTCAAATACGCGGAGCAGGCCTGCGGCGCCTGCCATGCCGATGTCACCTATGTCGTGGAGCGCGTGGCGAAAATTCAGAAGCAGGTCAACGACACGATGCTTCGGTCTGAAGACGCCCTGGTCGCGGCCATTCAGGCAATCACCGATACCGCCCAGCTGCCCACGTTCAACGCCGGCGTTTTGGACGAAGCGCGCCTGCTGCACCGCAAGGCGCAGCTGCGTTGGGATTTCATTGCCGCGGAAAACAGCATGGGCTTTCACAACCCGGAAGAGGCGCTGCGCATCCTGGCCGACTCGATTGATTACGCGCGCCAGGCTGAACTCAAAGCCCGCCTGGCTGCCCAGGGGAACAAAGCGGCGGCTCTCAAGTAAGTACCATAGGCACCAGACGCACAACCCGGAATGAAGAGTCTCAACAAGTTGAGAACTCCCGACGTTGCGGACTGCCGAACTTGTTTGGCCCATTTTCACGTTGGCCCTCACACAAAGACACCAAGACACAAAGAAGCTCTTGGTGTCTTCGTGTCTTGGTGTGAGCCAGTCATATCCGGTAGGCAGGATTTCCAGATAGCAACAAAAAAGCCAGGTTTCTTTGTGAAACCTGGTTTTTTTCTCTATGCTGACTGTCAATGAAGAAACCGGCTTGGGCGAAAAGCCCAGCGCTTGTTTGAAAATACTACTTCACACTGCCGATCGTCAGACCGCTGACGATGTATTTCTGCAGCATCAAGTAGACGACGGAAACCGGTGTGGCCACCAGCAGCGCCATCGCGGCAAAGTTAGACCAGGGCACCTGCCCGGCGTACTGACCCGTCATGTTCCACAAAGCCATGGACAGGGTGAAGTTTTCAACCTTGTTCAGGAACTGCCAGGAAAGCGCGAATTCCGTCCAGCCGCTGAGGAAACCCAGGAATGCCGTCACGGCCAGGGCCGGGGTGGCCAGCGGCAGAATGATGCGCAGGAAGGTCTGGTTGATGGTGGCGCCGTCAATGCGTGCTGCTTCCTCCAGGTCACGTGGAATCGTGTCCAGGTAGCCTTTCAGGTTCCAGATCGCAAACGGCAGCCCGCCTGAAATAATGGCGAGTCCCACGCCGTACAGGGAGTTGCGCAGGGTATCGGCGGGGCCGAGGCCGATTCTGATCTTGTTGAGCAACACGAAAAGCGGCGCAATCGAGCCGATCGAAGGCATCATCAGCACCGTGAGCACGGCCAACATCAGAAAACGCTGACCGCGAATCTTGAAGCGCGAAAAGACGTACGCCGCGCTGACGCCGATCCCTACAGAGAAGAAGGCGACGCCCGTTGCCAACTTGAACGAGTTGAAGGCAAGCTGCGCGAACGTGATCGGGTTGTTGGTTGGCTGGGCCATTACCCTTCGGTAAGCATCCAGTGACGCGCCAGCCGGGATCAGGCGTAGTTCCGTGGGGCGGGCGAGACCGCTGGGGTCAATCGAGAGACTCACGATCCAGACGATCGGAAAGAGCGTGATAAACGTGATGAATAGCAGGATCAGCTGGCGGATCAACTGGCTCCGATACGGCAAGTCTGGTCTGGGGAACCTTGAGCGTGTCGAGCGGTTCGGAAGCGGAGCGGCTGAGGTTGACATTAGATATCATACCTTTCTGTCGCTTTGGTG
>JBGAVB010000343.1:0-3328 GCA_044228345.1 Anaerolineae bacterium
GTGGACGCCCGGCGGTACGCCCATTAGGTGCGATTTCAATTGCTGAGGCTGATACGCAAGGTCCAGCCGGCGCCGCATCGCCGACCACGATCAGCCGCGCCGATGGGACCTGGCGAATCACCTGCGCCCAGATGCGCACGATGCGGGCCGGCGTTACTTCTACGAAACGCGTGTACAACAGCACGGTTGGCGGGCCGGGCTTGGCGACAGCCGCGACAGGACTGACCGAGATGCGATCAATGCCGTTGGGCAGGTAAACGACCTGGCCGTCTACTGGATTCGTCTGACGGACGGCCGCGGCATAGACTTGCAGCCAGCGGCTGGCGGCCATAACGCGGTCGGCGTGCGTCAGGCACCACGGCTCCTGCCAGGCGAAGAGCATCGCCAGCGGCCGCGGGTAGGCCAGGCGCTCGTTCCAGCCGGTTTCCCAGTCATCTGCATCGAGCCACAACTGGCCGCGCCAGGCGCCCAGCCGCCGCAGCCGCCACAGGCACCAGAGCGCCAGGCCGCTGTAGCCCTTCGGCTTGACCGCAACCACCACGGTCGGTCGGCGCCGCCAGATTGCCATCAGCAAACGGGCCAGAATCGCCAGCGGACCGCCGTTTACGCGCACCTGCACCACCTCAACGCCGCCGATCCATTCGCAGCGTCCGGCATCGGCCGGCCAGTCCCACGGCGACGCCAGCAGCGTGACCGCATGTCCTCGCCGCGCCAGCGCCTGCGCCAACGGCAGCGTCCGCCGGCTCAACGTGCCCTTCGGCCGCAGCCCAAACGTACCCACGAAGAGGAAATGCTGATTGATGAATTCTGAACGCTGAATGTAACCCTTTGCGCCATGAGCGCTTTCTTCCTTGTTCAGCATTCCTCATTCAGCATTCCTCGTTTCACTCTCCGCTCCGCTGCAGGCGCTGCCCGCTGCCGCCGCCCGCCTTGCCCAGGTGATCGAGTTCCTGACCCGCGCCTTGCAGGGTGGTGCGCACCGCGCGCAGATAGTCGGCGCTGGCGTTCAGCGCGTGGCCCGCGTCGCGCAGGCTGCTGGCCGCGGCCTCCAGTTCGTGATCCACGACGCCAAAGGGGCGCATGGTCGTCGGTTTGAGGCCCGTCACGACGTCAACGCCCAGGATCTTAGTCGTCGTCGGCTCGATGACCGGAATGGCAACCTGGTTGAGGAGATTGCCCGCGGATTCCAACTGCCCGGCCACCGCGTCCAACTCCTGATTGCAGGTGGCCACGGCCGCCGCCACCGCTTCCAGCATCTGCTGCATGCTGGCGGCAGCCGCGCCGCTGAAGGCCTGGCCGGCGCGCACCGCGCCCTCGCCGCCGATGACCATGGCATCGCCCGCCGCGGCCAGGTTGCGCGGCATGGTTTCCAGGAACGGCGCCAATTGATCGCCCCATTGCCACAGCGCCTTGAGCGCACGCCAAAAACCGCTGAAACTGCTCATCGTTGCTCCCTTCGCGAAGTCGGGTCTCTTGCAGAAACCCGACTTCTGATTGTTTATTCCACCGTTACGCTCTTCGCCAGGTTGCGCGGCTGATCCACGTCGCAGCCGCGCCAGACGGCCATGTGATAGGCCAGCAATTGTAGGGGCAGGACGCTGAGAATCGGCGTCAGCAGCGGCGGGGCCGGCGGCACGTAGAGGACATAATCAGCCTTGGTCTTGATGAACTCGTCGCCTTCCGTCGCCACGGCAATGACAATGCCGTTGCGCGCCTTCACCTGCTCAATCTGGCTGATCATCTTGTCGTACACCGGATCCTGCACGGCGATCGTCACCACCGGCATGCGCTCGTCAATCAGCGCAATCGGCCCGTGTTTCATCTCGCCGGCCGGGTAGCCCTCCGCATGGATGTAGCTGATCTCCTTGAGCTTGAGCGCGCCTTCCAGCGCAATCGGATAGTTGATGCCGCGGCCCAGGAAGAGAAAATTGTTGTAGTCGTGAAATCGCTGCGCCAGCTGTTCGTAGCGCTGCTGCTGCGCCATGTCGAGCACGCGGCCGGCCAGCGCGGGCAGCCGCGCCAGGTCATCCAACAGCTGGCGACGACGCTGCCCGCCCAACGCGCCGCGCCGCGCGCCCAGGTGAATGGCCAACAGATATTGGTCAACCAGGGACGCGGTGAAGGCCTTGGTCGAAGCAACACCAATCTCAGGCCCGGCCTGCATGGTGACCATGCTGTCAGCCAGGCGCGCGGCCTGACTGCCCACGACATTGACGATGGAAGCCAGGTGCGCGCCTTTGGCGCGCGCTTCTTCCATCGCCGCCAGCGTATCCACCGTTTCGCCGGACTGCGTGATGGCAAGGAAAAGAGTCTTGTCATCCACGATGGGGTTGCGGTAGCGAAATTCGGAGCCGTAATCGACGCGCACCGGTAGATGGGCCAGCTCCTCGAACATGAACTGCCCCACCAGGCCAGCAAAGTACGATGTACCGCAGGCGACGGTGATGATCTGCGTCAGCGCCCGCGCCCGTTCTGCGGTCAGCGTCACGTGCTCCAGTTCGACATCGCCCGTGCTGAAATCCACGCGGCCGCGGATGGTATCGGTCAGCGTCTGGGCCTGCTCGTAGATCTCTTTCTGCATGAAGTGACGGTATTCGCCCTTCGCCGCAGACACGGGGTCCCAGGCCACGGTGTGAACCTGCGCGCTCAAGGGCGCGCCGTCCAGGCCGTAGAAGTTTGCGCCAAACTGCGTGACCACCGCCATCTGTCGTGATTCCAGAAACGTAATGCGCCGCGTGTGCTCCAGGATAGCCGGCATATCAGAGGCAATGAACATCTCACCATCGCCATAGCCGATGGTGACGCCGCCGGCGTTGCCCAGCCGCGCCGTGACCAGCCGGTCCGGCTCACGGCTGCTGAGGACAACGACCGCGCTGGGGCCGCGCAGGTGCGCCAGCGCCAGGCGCGTGGCCTCGGCCAAATCTCGACCGTCCCGGTAGTAGAGGCTGATCAGATGAACGATGACCTCGGTGTCGGTGTCAGAGCGAAACTCGATGCCCTCGCTTTCCAGCTCCGCCCGCAGTTCGCGGAAATTCTCGACAATTCCATTCTGCACGACGACGACATCGCCATCGCGGCTCGGATGCGGATGGGCGTTGCGCCGGCTGGGCTTGCCGTGGGTGGCCCAGCGCGTATGTCCCAAAGCGACATGGCCGTCGGCCGGCTGCGCGTGCAGCATCTCGATCAGACCGCTGAGCTTGCCCACCTCGCGGCGAATTTCGACATGACCATCAACAATCACCGCCAGGCCGGCCGAATCATAGCCGCGATATTCCAGCCGCTTCAACCCTTCGATGACAATCGGCGTGGCCGCGCGCGGTCCCACATA
>JBGAVB010000344.1:0-3320 GCA_044228345.1 Anaerolineae bacterium
AATTTCGCCAGCGCCGAATGGCCCCAGGTGGAGCAGCGGCCGCAGATGGTCATCCGCTATGTGCTGCCCGATGGCGCGCCCACGCCCACACCCACGCCGACGGCTAGCCCTACCAGCACCACCGTCGCGCCGACAGCGACGCCTACGACGACGCCAACGCCGCGCGTACGCACCTTGCAGCAGGGCCTCGGCGGCTACAGCGGCGTCATTGATACCTACATCAGCAACTGGAGTCCGAACGGCATCTTCGAAGGGCAGACCAAGCTCTCGGTGCGCCACCCGGATGAGTTCGCCGCCCTGATCTACTTCGATCTCGTCGGTCAATTGCCAGCCAACGCCCAGGTGCGCAAGGCGGAGTTGAAGCTTTTTTCCACGGCCGCCACCGTGGACACCGGGTTTTACCTGCGCGCCTATGACCTCTACCGCGATTGGACTACGTGGCAGGTAACGTGGCTGCAAGCGCACAATGGTTCGCCGTGGGGCATGCCGGGCGCCAATGACACTACGACCGATCGCTCGCCGTACGCGGAAGATTGGGGGCATGTCTTTGGCGCCAATGCCTGGACGCGCCTGGAATTAACCGAAATCGTGCAGCGTTGGGTGCAAAACGCCGGCAGTAATCGCGGCCTGGTGTTGAAGGCCTATGCCAACCGCAATGTGCAGTACGATTTTGCCAGCAGCGAATGGGCGGACATCACCTATCGGCCGTCACTGCGCATTGAATATCTCTTGCCTGGGGACATTCCAACCCTAACGCCCACCGCCACCGCCTGCGTGAGCTGCACCCCCACGCCAACGGCCACGCGCACACCCACACCCACGGTCACGAATACGCCGACGCGCACGCCGACCTCCAGCCAAACGCCCGCGTTTACGCCGACGCCCACCGTGGGGCCGACGGCCACGCCGACGCCGACGCCCACCTCAACCCCCACACGCACCTTGACGCCCACGCACACACCCACATCAACGGCCACGCCCACGTTGACGCCGCAGCCGACCGCGACGCTCACCACGGTCGTGCTTCAGCAAGGGCAAGGCAGTTACAGCGGCGCGCGTGATGCCAGCCTGCACAGTTGGTATCCGACGACCAACTTTGGCGCGGAGCCGGTGCTCACCCTGCGCACAAGCGCCGGCGCACACGCGGCCCTGCGCTTTGACCTGAGCGGCCTGGCCGGGTTCAACGCCGCCGCCGACATCATCAGCGCGCGCCTGGAGCTGTACGCAGTCAGCCAGAGCAACAGCGCGCCGCAAACCCTGACGGCTTTTACGCTTCTGCGGAGCTGGGACGAAGACGCCATCACCTGGCTGCGGCCGCGTGTCGGCGAGGCCTGGCAGACGCCTGGCGCGGCCGGCGCGGCAGACCGCAGCGCCACAGTCGTGGCCGTGGCGCAGACGGCCGGCGTCGGCGCCTGGGTCTCGTTGGACTTGACAACAGCGGTCGCGCCATGGGCCGCCAATCCGGCGAGCAATCAGGGTGTGCTGATCACAGCCAGCGGCGGAACCCAGGTCGAATGGGCCTTTGCCAGCGCCCAGGCCGTGACCGCTGCGCAGCGCCCCAAACTGACGATCACGTATCGCCCACGCCTCGCGACGCCGCATACGGTGACTATCCAAACCGGCAGCAGCGCTACCAGCCTCAACCAGTGGTTCCCCGATACCAACTACGCCAGCGATGCGATGTTGAGCCTGCGCGCGCCAGGCGTCGCCAGCGCGCTCCTGCGCTTTAACCTGGATGGCGCGCTGCCCAGTGGGAGTACGATCGTCAGCGCCGATTTGACCCTGTATGCGGACAGCAGCTCAAACCCGTTTGCCCTGACCGGCGCGGTCTATCAGTTGACGCGGCCATGGGCTGCCACCGAGGCCACCTGGAACCGGGCCGCCGCGGCAACAGCCTGGCAGCTTGGGGGCGCGCAAGGCGCGGCCGATCGCTTGACCCCGGCCGTGGCGAGCGCCGAGGTCAACGGCGTTGGTCGTTGGTTTGCGTGGGATGTGACGGGGCCGGTGACAGCCTGGCAGCAGACGCCGGCCGCCAACCTGGGGCTGCTGCTCGAAGCCGCTGGTCCGGCGCAGGTGCAGTACAACCTGGCGTCGCCGCTGTGGGGCGTGCCGTCGCAGCGGCCCAAGCTGACCATCGTGTACCTGGAGCCGTAGGACCGAGATATCTCCATCGTTGATCCCGACCCAGGCTGCATGTGGGAGGAGAAGATCTATCACCGCGCCATGAGCTGCCGTGACAGATCCATCGAGGTGTAGGGAATGTAGCCGGATTCAGCGTTGACCGCCCAAGGCTAATGACAGCGACTTGCTGGGCGGTGCAGCACTCACAATTGGCTCCGTGTGCAGGACGAACTCTACTTTGATAGTCTCAAAGGGAAACTCGACGCGACCATCCGGCGTGCGATCAATCAAACCTGCATTGAGCAATGCCATCACATCGCCATGAACCGCCTTCACGTCGCGGCCGACACGGCGAGCCGCTTCGCGAATTGACATCGGACCTGCGCCACACATGACTTTGAGCAGCTGCCATCGCCTGCTCGTGAGCACCTGCCACAACAATTCGGGAGTGGAGAAACCGATGTGCGCCTCGTGTTCTGCGCGACCGGTATTCATGCTGTGCGCTGCGCCAGCCAGCGTCTCAGATAGTGATCGAACTTCAAGCACGACCGTGTTCATGGTTCCACCTCTCGATAGCAGCGTCGAAATCAATCATGAGTTGATCAGGCGTTGAAAATACGTAGGAGAATTCTTCGTTGCCTATATGCTGATGATCGCCCTTGCCGCGCTCGTTGTCATATCGCAGCACGCACTCACCTTCAACAACGTACGCAAGCCGATACTTGAACGAATGGGTAGAGAAGGGCAATGGCTGGGGGACACGCCACACTGCAATCTCGATAAATGCATCGGCGGCAAGGACCAGGCGACGACGAATTATTGCAACAGCCTTCATAACGCGAATGATAACCGCAATCGTGCGCGTTGTCAACTACTCCAACATTTGGCCTCGATCTCGGTGACAATGGCGAAAGCATTGCGAATTAGGAGTCTTGTCACTGCCGCAGCCATCAACGGCAGCTGCGCGCCGGCACATCGGCCAGCGGGAAGTTGGTGCGCGCATCCGCGCCGTAGACCCACACATTGCTGAAGGTGGGCACGTCTGGCACATCTACCCAGAAATAGAGCTTGTTGGCCGGATCGCGCGCCAGGCTGAGATCGAAATCGGCGAACTCCCAGCTCGTGTAGGTGACGCCGCCGGCGCTGACGGTGCGCGGCGCGCCGGTGAGGCTCACGCCGAAGGAGTTCGAGCTGCTGGC
>JBGAVB010000345.1:0-3315 GCA_044228345.1 Anaerolineae bacterium
TTCATTTCCGCCGCATGCTGCGCCAGGAAAAGGGCGCGCGCAAGGGCGAAGATATCGAGGCCCTGCACGACATGCGAGTGGCCACTCGGCGGATGCGCGCCGCGCTCAAGATTTTCGAGCCTTATTTTGAAAAGGACGACATCGCTTCGTTTGGACGCAACCTGCGGCGCACTGGCCGCGCCTTGGGCCAGGTGCGCGACCTGGATGTGCTGCTGGACAAGCTGCAGCGCTACGCGGCGGGTTTGCCAGACACCGAACGCGCCGGTTTGGAAAGGCTGCGCCTGGCATGGGAAGCGCAGCGCGACGCCGCGCGACGGGCCATGCTGGCCTTTCTGGAAAGCGATCGCTATCGCCAGTTCAAGCGGGATTTCGAGACTTTTCTCACGGCGCCAGGCGCCGGCGCACGACCGCTCAGCCGCAACGAGCCGCAGCGCGTGCTGGTCTGTCACGTCGTCGGGAGTACGGTCTGGCTTGATTTCGAGTGCATCCGCGCCTACGAGTGGGTGCTGGACCGGGCGACCCTGGAGACCCTGCACCAACTGCGCATCGAGATCAAGGGGCTGCGCTATCTGCTGGAGTTCTTGCGCGAGGTGTTAGGCCGCGACGCCGATGGGGTCATTGCCGAGCTGGTGCAAACGCAAGATTTACTGGGCGATTTGCACGACGCCGATGTGGCCGTGCACTTGCTCAGCGATTTTCTGGCGCAGCAGACTGGTTTGCCAGAGACGCGGGCGCGGAAGCAGCCTGAACTAAAAGGGGTTGTCTCCTATTTGACGGCTCAGGAGGGGCAGTTGCGCAAGCTGCAGCGCCGGGTTCCTGCGGCGTGGAAACGAGTCAATGCGCCCAAACTGCGGCGTCAATTGGCGCTGGCTGTCGCGAATTTGTAACCTGGGGGATGCGGTAAAGCGTAACGTTCTTTTCTTGTGTACGGGCAATTCCTGCCGCTCACAATTGGCGGAAGCCATTGTCAATGCGCGCCTGGGCGATACCTGGGCTGCGGCGTCGGCCGGTACGCAGCCGGCAGGTTACGTCCACCCGCTGGCGCTGCAAGTCCTGGCCGAGATTGGCATCGTCCCTGCGCATCCGCGCTCCAAGTCCACGGACGAGTTCCGATCCACACCCTTCGACCTGGTGGTCACCGTGTGCGATGACGCCGCAGAAAACTGCCCGGTCTGGCTGGGGCCAGGGCGCCGCGTGCATCTTGGCTTTCCTGATCCTGCCAAAGCCCAGGGCAGCGCGGCGGAAATCGAGACCGCGTTTCGCCAGGTGCGTGACGACATTGCGGAGCGGGTGACCGGCTTTTTGACAAGAGACGCATGAAGGTCAAGCATCCTCAGGTGCGGCGCTCCAGCACACATTTGACCACAAGGAACACGTAGAACAATAGAACACAAAGAAACGGCCGATTAGCCATACAGCGACAACATCTTTGTGCTCTGTGTGATCGTTGTGGTCAGATCTACGCCGTCTTGCACCATCCATCGTATCGGCGCACTTACGAACGCAACCTTAAGCGCGAGTTTCTGCGCATTCCCTTGTACGACGATTTTTGGAAGTTCAATTGGGCGGTGTATGATGGAGATAGTCATCATGACGGTGCGCAAGATCACGGATGCCGGTCTCAACCGCGCAGGATTCGACGAGTTGAGTCATGGCCTGCCATACCTCTTCGGCCTCGACCTGAGCGACTCGCTCTGTTTCGGTCGGTTCCTCCAAAAATGTAATAATCACCGGTTGCCCCTCGTGCCCCCGGACATGATGGAGCGGTCGGGCTCGGCCTTTTTCGAACACGCCTTTGACTGCTAACATGGATATCGCTCCCTGGATCGAATTCCTGACACCATGGGTTTGATTGTAGCATGAGCGGCGCCCATAGCCAAACGATTGGGGGCGCGTTACAACTGCCCTCGCAGCGTGCCCACATACCCGGTCAATTCGACGTAGCCCTGACCGCTGAGAGGCTGGCCGCGGCTGTCGCCTTGAATGGCTACGGCGCCTTCCCAATAGGTTTGCGCCAGTCGCAGCTCCTGATCGGCCTGGCGCGGGGTGACGGTGAGCGTCAGGCCATAGGCGGGAATGGTGATCCGCCAACGAGCCGGGTAACGACCGCCGCTGGCTGCGCTTTGCCAGGTGTCAAGCACTTCAATCTGCACGTCGCTGCCGGTCAGATGCTGCACGCGGCCGTCGGCTTCGATCAGGCTGCCGCTCGACTGCGGCTCGATCGTGCCATCGTCACGCCGAATCTGGTAGACCATCAGCTCGCGTCCATCGTCCAGCTGCAGCGCAAACCAATCCCAGCCAATCGCGCGCTCGCCCAGGGCCGTGGTGCCGAACTCGTGATCCATCCAGCCGCTGCCGGTGACCGCGAACGCCTGACCGTTGACCGTGATTGTGCCTTGCAGCGGCAAGCGCGTCAGCGAGTAGTACATCGAAGCGTTGCCCATTTCTGGCCCCTTCTGATGCAGACCGGCCTCGCCATGCAGGGCTGGCGGCTTGCCCCAGGTCAGCGTCAGATCAAGCGCCAGGTCATTTTGTTGCGCGCGCAGCCGCTCGGTCTGCGGGCCAATGCCTTCCACCGACCAATCTTCCAGCCAGACGCGATATGGCTCTGCCTGCGCGCCGGCCAGCCCGGCCGCGCCGCGGCTGTAACGGTCAAAGGCATGGAACTGTTGGCCGCCAATGTCGCTCAAGGCAAAGTGCGCCATGTAGACCTGGTTGCTGGCCCAATCCGACGTGCGGGCAGCCGCTTCTGGAGTCAGCGCGCGGCGGAAAAAAGTCAACTGAAAGCCAAAACGGCGGCCATCCGCGCTTTCCAGGTTGCCAACGTAGTACCACCATTCGGTGAGATAGGCCGGATGCGGGCCGTGGTCGCGCGGGAACTCGATGCCCAGCGGGGTGGTGACCCGCGCATAACCCTCCGTGGAGGCAACGGCCGCGTCCACGATCTGCCCGCTGACCTGGCTTGGCGGCTGCGGCCGTCCCCACCACCAACCGCCGCCCACGAGCAGCGCCACTACGACCAAACCCAAAAGTATGCGACGAGTCATGCGATCTCCGATCTCCATTTCCTTACTCTCCGCGCAGCGCATCGGCGATGACAATGCGCGCCTGGCGCCAGGCCGGGTAGATGCCCGCCAACAGGGCGGCCAGCAGCGCGACGCCCAGCGCCTGCGCGAAGGCCGCAGGGCTGACTTGCAGCAGCAAGGTCCAGCCAAAGGAGCGCAGGTTGATGATGTAAATGAGGATCACGGCCAGCACGAAGCCGGTGGGCATGGCGAGCAGACCGGCCGTCGCGCCGACGAGCCCCGTCTCCAG
>JBGAVB010000346.1:0-3040 GCA_044228345.1 Anaerolineae bacterium
CATTGGACAGCGAACTCAGCGTGAAGGTCGTGCCATTGGTTACCGCGACCAGCGCGCCCGAGATGGGCAGGGTCGTGTTGAGGTTCTTGACCGTGCCTTGGATCCGCGACGTGAGCGCGACGCCGCAGGCGGGGAACTTGAACGAGCCGATGCCCGTGCTCCACACATTGCTGGAGGTCGCCTGATAGATCTCGTTGGAGTACCAGAAGGTGCAGTCATCGATGGGATCGACGCTCATCATGCTGTAGTCGCCCCAGCGCGAAGAACTTGAAACCTGGGAGCCGCTGCCTTCCATGAAAGACGTTTCAAGGCGCGGCAGTGTGTTCAGCGGGTCTTCGACACGGCGACCGATGTAGCGCACGGATGGATAGACCGTGGGGCTGGAGGCGGTGTAGCCAATGGCCAGGTTGCCGCGGCCATCCATGGCCATGCTTGCCATCCAGCGGTGCGCGCTGCTGCCCGACCAATCGCCGGCATACGTTCCCTGCTGATAGATGGACCAGGCGCTGCTTGCCAGCCGCAGTTCGTACCAGCGAATGCCGGCGCGGCCGCCGCCAGCGTCCACCGTATGATTTGCCAGCAGCGTGGCATGATCGCCCCAGAAACGGTAGACCAGGCGATGCATCAAGCGGTCGCCGATGGCATCCAGGTAGGAGTCGCTCGACACACCCGGCTGCGGAATGCAGTTGCGCGTCACGCCGACGCAGGGCAGCGGCGACCAGGGCGCGGTGGGCAAGATCAGGTTCGGTTGCCCGGCCTGCCCAAAGGTGGAATTGGCGGGCGTGGCCCAATCCACATGAAACTCCCACAAGCGCAAGGCGTCCTGTTCCGCGATCCAGGTTTCATCGTCCACTTCAGCGAAATAACCGGGAGCGCCCGCGGGCGGCGGCGGGCCGTCCAGGTCGGCGGGCAAGATGCCGCCGAAGTTGGGATTGACGGTGGCGAGATCGAAGTGGACCAGGCGCGCGGGCAGGCCTTGCAGCATTTGCATGCGTTCAAAAGCCCACACCCCGGCGCCAGCAAAACTGCTGCTGGTAAAAAGATTGGCTGTCATGTAATAGGCATCCGGCCAGACGCCAAGTTTGGGGTAGTCGTTGAACTTGTCCCGCTTGACGAGGAAGGCATAGCGATGCCAGGCGCCCAAGGGATCGCCGCTCTGGGAAATGGCAATACACTGGTAGACATCGCCGGGCAGGCTGCTGGGCCAGGCCATGAAACTGAGCAGCCAGCGGTCGGCCAGGTGATCGTAGAGCGCCAGCGGGTCGCCGCTGTCGTACAGTTCACAGCCGGTGCCAAAGCCTTGAAAGAGAGTCGCCTCGTTGGCCGGGCCAAAGAGCAAGTCGCCAGACTTGTTGTAGATGGCAAAGGAGACATTGACGAACTGCACATAATGGTTGGGGCCTACATCGCCGTTCGTATCGGGCGGCAGCAAACCATCTACGTTGCCCATCCCTTCGAAGCTGAGAAGCGGCCCCGGCAGATGGCCGCCGTCCGCCGACGGGGCCTGCACAGCGACCTCGGCGGCGGCCGCGCGATTCTTGGCGCTGCGCGCGGCTTTCGGCAGGGGATACCAGGGCTGTTCCGCCAGTTTATGGCTGGTTTTGGTCACATGCGCCAGTTGGCTGAGGGGCGCCGAGGTGTCGTTCTTGACTGACAGGAGGACCTCAGGCTGAAACGCGCCGGGGGCGGGCGGCTGATTGGGCGAAGCCGCCTGGGAGGCCGAGGGCGTCATGCTGAACAGCAGAATGGACAGCACGCCGATGACGAGTGGGAAGAACAAGAGGCGTCTGCGCACACGCACGCGCGAACAGATAGCAGACACGACGGGTTGCATGGGAAACAGGTGCAGCATACAAGACTCCTCGCATGATAGTAGGCGGAATGATTATCGGCATAAAAAGGTCAAGGTGAGGAACCACAGGCCAGCAAGCTCATTGTACGGGTGAACCGATGTGGTGTCAACTAACGCCGCGTGCAGAGGGTGCAAGCCCCTGCGGGGCTATCAGGCTACCAACCCCGCCGGGATCAACGCGCGCTGGTTACCCAGAACTGACGCCCATCACTGCTGACCTCCACGGCGCCGCTGAGATCGGTGCGCAGCACAGGAATGCCCAGGTCGCGGTAGCGGGCCAGGATCTCCGGTTTCGGATGGCCGAATGGATTATCCTTGCCCACCTCGATGATTGCCAACTGTGGGTGCACCGCCTGCAGCCAGGCTACCGTGGATGACGTTTCCGCGCCATGATGGGGAACCTTGAGGACGGCCGCCTGCATCCACACGCCCTGCTGCTGCAGGTCATCTTCCATGATCGCTTCGATATCGCCTGGCAGCAGTACGGCAAAGCGGCCGAAACGCAGGCGCAGGACAACGGAGTTGTTATTCGCATCGGCTGAGGTGTCGCTGACGAGCTGCGCGCCTGGCGCCAGCACATCAAGCCACACGCCATCGCCCAAGTCAATCTGCTCGCCCGCCTGGGCGCGCAGCACCGGCGTCTGCGCGGCTGCCAAATTGGCTTGCCACTGCGTGAATTCAGGCGCGCGCGATTCGAAGCCGCTGACCAGCACCTGCCCCACCTGGTAACGCGTGACCAAAGGCACCAGGCCGCCCAGGTGATCGAGGTCAGGATGGGTGTTGACCACCAGGTCGAGGCGTCGCGTCCAGAAGGGCAATGCCTCGCCAAGCGCCGAAAAGAGCGCGCTGGGCGCGGGGCCGCCATCAATCAGCGCCGTATGGCCCGCGGGCGTTTCGATCAGAATGGCATCTCCCTGTCCCACATCCAGGAAGGTGACATGCACGCGCCCATCCGGCAGCTGCGCTAACGCCATGCCTGTCACCACCAGCGCGCCAGCGAGCGCCGTCAGGGTAGTGGCAGCGGGGAGCTGTGCAACCAGGCCGGCCAGCCAACGTCGTCGCCGCTCGTCCGCCTGCTGGCTCCACCACCACAGACCGCCGATGAGCGCGTAGCTGGCCCACATCCAGGCGGCGCTAAAGTGGGGCAGTTCCAGCGACGCGCCGGGCAATGCGCTGGTCCAGCGCACC
>JBGAVB010000346.1:3050-3307 GCA_044228345.1 Anaerolineae bacterium
AGGAGGCGCGCAACCGGCAAGAGCGGCTGCACAAACCCTAGCAGCAGGGCGCCGCCGCCCCAGAGCATGATGGGCGGCTGTGCGGGCAGAATGAGCATGTTGGTGAGCAGCGAGATGACCGGCAAGCGGTGAAAGGTGTAGACGATCAAGGGCAGGGTGGTGACATTGGCCGCCAGTGTGACCAGCAGGGCATCGTTGAGGAGGCCAACCAATTGTTGCGCGCGTGAGGATGGCAGCCTGCGCTGCAGAAGGCGTTC
>JBGAVB010000347.1:0-3282 GCA_044228345.1 Anaerolineae bacterium
GCCTGGCGCGTTCAGAAAGGCGGTCTCCCCGTCCCATCGGGCTGGCCGTGGCGGTTTTGCTGTTGGCCGCGCTGGTCATCAACGCCTCCTGGCAGCTCTTCTTGCGCGGCCATCCCGCGCCCAACAACGCCTTTGTCCCGGTGACCTGGGCCGCGTGGCAGACCAATGCCAATCGCCTGCCTACGATCTTGCGCCTGGCGGCGACCGCGCTGGCCGGCGCGCGCGTGAGCTACGCCTGGCCGCTGGCCGCGCTGCTCGTGTTGGGACGCGCCATCGGGCCGCGTAGACAGACGCCTGGCGCGGCGCACCGGCTGGCCTGGTCTGATCTCTGGCTGCTCATGCCCGCCATCTACATCGCCCTGGTCAGCCTGGGGTTTGTCTTTTCGGACTACCAGCCCTACTGGCAGCACGTCACCAATTCGATTGACCGCCTGCTGACGCATGTGACGCCGTTGGTGGTCCTGTGGTTGGCGCTGCCCTGGGCTACGCGGCCAACCATGGTGCCATCACCCGAATGTCCTGAAAGGGCTGCTGCATGAGCGATTCACAAAGACGCCGCTGGTTGACACGCCTGGCGACAGGCCTGGCTTTGCTGGCGCTGATCGGGTACGCGTGGGCGGTCCTACGGCCGCTGGCGCCATTGCACACCAACGGCTTTGCCGGTTACTACACCGTCGGCCACATCGCCGTCTACACGCCGGCGCAGCTGGCCCTGGCCTATGACGAAGCGTGGTATGGGCCGCAGGTGGCGGCGTTGACCGCGCCTGGCGTGCAGGAAGTCTTCAAGAACCAACCGCCCCCGGGCAGTCTGCTGCTGGCGCCGTTGGTGTGGCTGCCCTATCCCACGGCGCGGCTGATTTGGCTGTTTCTCAGCCTGGTCTTCCTGGTCGCCAGTTTGATGCTGCTAGCGCGGGCCGTACGGTGGCCGGCGCGGGTGGGCCTCTGGATGGCTCCCCTATGCCTGCTGTCTGACCCGGTGCATGATAATCTGCGCCAGGGACAGGTTTATCTCTGGTTGCTACTCTGGCTGTGCCTGGCGCTGTGGGCGCTGGCGCAGCATCCGCCGCGCCGCGCCGCTGACGCCCTCGGCGGCGCCATGCTGGGCTTTTTGTTGATTTTCAAGACCGGGCTGATCTGGCTGTGGCCCTTGCTGTGGCTGGCGCGGCGGCCGCGTGTGCTGCTCTGGGGCGCGGCCGCGGCCGCCGCAGTGGCCTTGCTCACGCTGCCCTATCTCGGGCTTGCTCCCTGGCGTGCTTATCTGGACCAGGCGCCGCTGCTCTTCACCATGCCCGATCGCTACAGCACCGGCTATCAGACCATCACCAGCCTGTTCGGCCATCTGCTGGTCTACGCGCCGCCCTTCAGCCCCGCGCCGGTGGCTCATCTGCCTGCGCTGGCGACCGGGCTAACCTTGACCGTGCAGCTTGCAACCTTCATCCTGACCGCGTACGGCCTGCGCCGATTGACGGCTGACCATGCCGGACGTGTGCTGGGTCTGGCGCTGCTGCTGCCCCTGGCGATCGCCAATGCGCCGCTGGGCGAGGGCTATCACTACACGCTTGTCCTGCCTGCGCTGCTCGTCGCGGCCTGGTGGGCCTATGCCGCGCGGCTGAGGTGGCGCGCCTGGGGTTGGTTGGCGCTCGCCGCCCTGCTGCTCAGCGTTCCCTGGCCGTATCAGGCGCCGCAGCTCAGCGCCGGTTGGTGGGCCTTGCTGGCCTACCCGCGGGTGTATGGAGCGTATGCGCTGTGGGGGTGGCTGTTGGGTCAGAGACCGGAGATCGGAGACCGGAGGTCAGAGACCGGAGATTGGAGACCGGGCTTGCGTGGAAGACGCACCCCGCGCATCGTAAGCGAAGCCTGAAGCTTGTACCGACACAACGCTCGCCGTACGACGGGTCTCTGATCTCCGATCTCTGATCTTTAGCATCCCTTTACGAATTTTTTACGTTGACGCTGTAATATCGGATCATGTCAAGTTATTTCATCTCAAGAAGGCGAGGTGTGATGAAGACGAAGAATTCCGGGCGATGGCCCGTGTTGTGGCTGCTGCTGGCGATCAGTGTGGCCTTATTTCCCGCGGCGCGGACTTCGGCGAGCTCAGTCGAGTTGCCGGCCGCGGCCAGCATCCTGACCGGTGACAATGCGCCGGCTGCGACTTTTACCGTCACGAGTACGGCGGACAGCGGGGTTGGCTCGCTGCGCTGGGCCATCGGCCAGGCCAACGGCGCGGCCGGATTGGACACGATTGCCTTCAACATTGCCGGCGCCGGCGTCAAGACCATTGCGCCGCTGACGATCCTGCCCACCATCACGGACCCCGTGATCGTGGATGGCACGACGCAGCCGGGGTTCGCAGGAACGCCGCTGATTGAGCTGAGCGGCGCAAGCTGCACTTCCAGCCCTTGTCATGGCCTGTGGATCACAGCCGGCGGCAGTACGGTCAAGGGGTTGATCGTCAACCGCTTTGCCGGCCGCGGCATCTTCCTGGACACCGGGGACGGCAACACCATCATCGGCAACACCATCGGCGCCAACAGCGCGGGCACGGCCGCAGCCGGCAACAACACCGGCATTTATGCGACCAATTCCGCCAATAATACCATCGGCGGCGCGGCCAGCAGCCTGCGCAATGTCATCAGCGGCAACAACATTGACGGCATCAACTTCAACGGCGCCGGCTCGACCGGGAACACGGTGTTGGGCAACTACATCGGCGTGGATGTCACCGGCACGGCTGACCTGGGCAATCTCTTCAGCGGCGTCGTCATCCTCAACGGCGCGGCCAACAACACCGTCGGCGGCGCGTACGCAGCCGGCCGCAACATTATTTCCGGCAATCAGCAGTACGGCGTGGGGCTGAACGGCACGGCGGCTAATGTGACCGGCAACGTCGTCGCGGGCAATTACATCGGGTTGGATGTCACCGGCGCCGTGGACGTTGGCAACACGCTGGACGGCGTGATCGTCCTCAACGCCTCCGGCAACGTGGTTGGCGCCTCCACGCCCGGCGTAGGCATCTACAACATCATTTCGGGCAACGATCAGAACGGCGTGCTCATCACCGGCACCCTGTCCAGCGGCAACCAGGTGATCTTCAACACCATCGGCCTCAATCAGGCCGGGAACAGCGCGCTGGGCAACAGCCTGAGCGGCGTGCGCATCGTCAATGCGCCCAACAACATCGTGGGCGGCGTCTGGGGGACTACCGGCAATCTGATCTCCAGCAATCTGCAGCAGGGCGTGTACAATACGGGCAGCAGCGCCACTGGCACTACGGTCAAG
>JBGAVB010000348.1:0-3264 GCA_044228345.1 Anaerolineae bacterium
CGCGCCATCTGTGGCGACCTGGATGCAGCCCTGCGTCGTGAATGGCTGGTGACGAACGGCATCGGCGGCTTTGCGGCTGGAACGATAGCCGGCGCGCACACCCGGCGCTATCATGGCCTGCTCGTCGCAGCTTTGCGCCCGCCGCTCGACCGCACGCTGCTGCTGTCCAAGTTGGACGAGTGGGCCGAGCTGGATGGCGTTGTCTATCCCCTTGCCTGCAATGAGTTCCAGGGCGGCATCGTGGATCCGCACGGCTACCGCCACCTGGAATCGTTCCACCTGGACGGCACCTTGCCCGTATGGCGCTACGCCCTGGCCGATGCCATCCTGGAGAAACGCGTCTGGATGGTGCACGGTCAAAACACCACGTACATTACCTACCGCCTGGCGCGCGGCCAGCAGGCAGTGCGCCTGGGAATCGTCGCCCTGGCGAACTACCGCGACTATCACAGCGATATGCAGGCGCCAACCTGGACGCCGCACCTGGAAATCTGCGCGACGCTCCAGGAGAACGGCCACTGGGAAGCAATTGATGGCCGTTTCGATATGAAAATCACCATGTTCGAGACGGCGGCGCCGTTCTTTCTGACGGCCAGCCTGGAGGACGGCCAGCCGCCTGAACCGGGCGCCCTGCGTTTCGAGGTCATTGACCACCTGTATCGCGACTTCCATTGGCGCGCCGAAGCCGAGCGCCAAGAACCCGACCGCGAAGACCTGACCGCGCTGGGCCGCTTTTACGTGGATCTGCAGCCCGGTCAAACGCTTTGCCTGGTTGCTTCCACAGTTGGCGTCGAGCATGCGACCGCGGCCGCCGCGCTGAGCGCCGCGCAGACCCGCGAGATCGAGCTGCTGTCGGCCGCGCAGGTGGCGGCCGAACCGGCCTGGATTCGGCAGCTCACCCTGGCCGCGGATCAGTTCATTGTGGCGCGCGACGATGGGCATACGGTCATCGCCGGCTATCCCTGGTTTACCGACTGGGGCCGTGACACCATGATTGCGCTGCCGGGCCTGGCCTTGAGCACTGGCCGGCCGGAGCTGGCCGCCTCGCTGCTGCGCACTTTTGCCCGCTACGTCCATCAAGGTATGCTGCCCAACCGCTTCCCCGACGCGGGCGAGGCGCTGGGCGATGCCGACTATAACACGGTGGACGCCACGCTGTGGTACTTCGAAGCCGTGCGCGCCACGGTGGATGCCACGGGCGACCTCAACCTCTTGCGCACCCTCTTCCCTGTGCTGCAGGAGATCGTGGATTGGCATGTCAAAGGCACGCGTTTTCAAATTCACGTGGACCCAAGCGACGGCCTGCTCTATGCCGGCGAGCCAGGTGTGCAGTTGACCTGGATGGATGCCAAAGTGGGCGACTGGGTCGTCACCCCGCGCCAGGGCAAGGCGGTGGAGATCAACGCGCTCTGGTATCATGCGCTGTGCGTGCTGGCCGATTTTGCGCAGCGCCTGAGCCAGCCGGCAGCCGCGTATGAAGATCGCGCGGCGCAGGTGCGCCTCTCCTTTGCCCGCTTCTGGCACGACGAGCTTGGCTTCTGCGCGGATGTTCTGGACGGGCCGGCGGGCGATGACCTGGCGCTGCGTCCCAACCAACTGCTGGCCGTCTCGCTGCCCAACAGTCCGTTGACGCCGCCGCAACAGCGCCGCCTGCTCGACGCCTGCGCCCGCCAGTTGCTCACGTCAATCGGTTTGCGTTCCCTGTCGCCAGGCGATCCCCAGTTCATCGGCCTCTACCTGGGCGACCGTCGGACGCGTGACGGCGCCTATCACCAGGGCACGACGTGGGCCTGGCTGATCGGCCCCTTCGTGCAGGCCCACCTGCGCGTCTACCAGAATCGAGCGCAGGCCCGCGCCTTCCTGGAACCGTTCCGGCACCACCTCAGCGACGCTGGCCTCGGCAGCATCAGCGAGATCGCCGACGGTGATGCGCCCTTCACCCCGCGCGGCTGCCCCTGGCAAGCGTGGAGCGTCGCGGAAGTGCTGCGCGTGTGGAAGCTGTGTCAGTAGGCGATTGGCAGATTGAAGATTGGCAGATTGAAGATGGGGTTGGCTTCGCCGCCTGACGCTTTGCACTTTGTACTTTGCACTCTGCACTTTGCACTCTGCACTCTGCACTTTGTACTCTGCGTTTTGTACTGACATGAGATTTCTCTGTATCTCCGCCCCCTTGCCCGGACATCTCGATTGGGGCGGCTACCTGCGCACCGCGGCGGCGTTGACCGCGCGCGGACATGACGTGTTGTGGGTCAGCGGCGCGGACGTGGCGGCCGCGGTGCAGGCGGCCGGCGTGCCATTTCAGGCTGTGCCCACGGTCGGTTGGCGGCTGCCGCCGCCCCTGTCGGCTGATTTGCCCGCGGCCGCGCGCGAGCAGCAGCGTCAGCAACGCGCCATTGCTGGCTGGCTGGAGCCGGAGGCAGTTTGCCAGGGCGTGGAAGCGTTGCAGGCCGTGACGGCCGAATTTCGCCCTGACGTCATCCTGAGCGAGCTGTTCGTCACCGCGGCGCCCATCGTAGCCGAGCGGACAGGCGCGCCGCTGGTCATCTGCGGGTGGCCGGCGCAGGTCACGCCGCCGCCGCAGCCCGCGACGTCAGCCCAGGCCGTTCTGCAGGAAGCCCGGCGGCGGCTGGCTGCAATCTGGACGACCACCGGCGTGAGCGGGCGCTACTGGCCCGACGCCAACAGTTTTTGGCCGCTGTCGCTTTATCGCCATCTCGTCTATTTCAGCCCGCGCTGGTACGGCGTTGGCTCGCCCTTGCTGGCGCAGACCGTTTGCGTGGGCGGGAAAGTCGACGCGCACACACGCGGTGGAGCGGCTGAAGTCGCGACTACGAACGCGCTGGCGTCGGCGTTGCCGGCCGACCGGCCGCTGATCCTGGTCACGCTGGGCAGCCTCTTCACCGATGACATGGCCTTCTTCGCTAATGTCACGCACGCCGCGGCGGAACTGGCTTCGACGACCGCGCCCTTGATCAGATGCTCTTCGATCAGCCGTGGCACCATGGTCGGCAGCACATTGCCGTAGGTGATGCGTGGCTGGTTGGCCTGCTGAATATCCACCAACGGCTCACGCGCGCACATGCCGATGCAGCCCACCGTTGCGATGTGCGCATCAATGCCGCGTGCGGCCAGCTCGTCCATGATGGCGCGCATCGTGTCGCGCGCGCCCGCGGCGATGCCCGCCTCGCCGATCGGGGCCAGCTTCGCGCGACGCTCGCTCGTTCCGACGAGCAGCTCGACGGAGGTCGCCTCCTCGAGCGCCTC
>JBGAVB010000349.1:0-3247 GCA_044228345.1 Anaerolineae bacterium
CGGGCGGCGAGTACCTCACGCCGTCACGGATCCACGCCGACCGCACCGCCCGCACGCTCCTGATCGAGTGGGGCGACGGCCACCAGACCATCTACGACTTCGTGACGCTCCGCTGGCTGTGCCCGTGCGCGTTCTGCCGGGGGAAGGGTTGGCCTTGCGTCGCTGCTACTTTTGGGAACCTGGCCTGGAGAAGCTCACCCAGGTCTTCATCACGGTGACGGCGCAGACCGCCGACGGCGCTGAGCACCAGGCTTCCTGGGGCGCGCCGTTGATGACCTACGCGCAAGAAGTGGACCTGCGCCTGCCTTTCCAGGGCGCCTGGTGGACCATCATGGGCAATGATTGGACCGACCTGCATAAGGGCGAGCCAATCAGCCAGCCTTTCGCGCTCGATTTTGTGCGCTTGGGGCCAGAAAACGGCACGTTCCGTGACAGCGGCATGGCCCTGGAGGATCATTACAGCTTCGGCCAGCCCGTCTTGGCGCCCGCTGACGGCGAAGTGGTCATCTTGACGGCCGACATGCCGGACAACGCGCCTGGCGAGCTGCCGCGGCCGCGTGATCTGCGGGATGACCCGCGCCGATCCTTTGGCAACGCGCTGTTCATCGCACACAACGACACAGAGTTCAGTTTCCTGGCGCACCTGCAGGCTGGTTCGATCAACCTGCCTACGGGCGCCAGGGCGATGCGCGGGCAGGCGATTGCACGCTGCGGCAATTCTGGGCTATCGCCCGGCCCGCATCTGCATTATCATCTACAAAACGGACCCAACCTGTATGTGGATCAGGGCGTTCCCGTACAGTTCAGCCAGTTTCGCGTCACCGGCGATCTCGTCGCGCGCAGCGCCATCCCGACGCGAATGATCGTCACGCCGGCAGAGTGAGCCAGACCCCGCGCAGAAGGCGCGGTCAAGCCGAGGCTGGCCTGCGCCGACCAGCCAGTGAAATGAGTGAAGGGAGAATGAACGGTGGCTAATCGTGACTTTGAAAACGGGAACGGCGCTGAGGCAGACAGCGACGAGGGCGGCATCCAAACTGTCGTAACAGAAGGCGTGCTGGAAAACCTGCGCGCCCTCGAAGGCAAGATGCTGACCAGCCTGACCTTGTGGGAGGATTCGTTGGCCTACGGCGACGAAGAAGAGGCTGTGCCAGAGGCGGAACGGGTCTTTTTTGACTGCGATCTGTACTTTGCGGATCGCCAGCTGCTCGAAGTGTACGGCGCCAGCGCCTATTTCGACCCAGACGGCGAGCCGCTGGAGGGCATCGAGGCAATTACCGACGCCCTGGGTGAACTGGCCGAGGGTGGCAATGTGGTGGCCGAGGTGGGCAGCGATGCGGAAGACGGCCTGGTGTTGGTGTTTGCGGTTGAGGATGAGGCCACCTTGATTATGGCGGTCAGCGGCTGGGTGCTCAGCACCTGGGACGAACTGCCCGATTACGAAGAATAGGACGAATACTATCCTGTCCGTTAGCCTGGTTTCCACGCCTGCTGCATGGGACGCCAGCAGAACGAAATCACTATCAACTCAGCGGGGATGAGGCCATTATTCACTGGCCGGACTTAGATGAGGATATTGAGCTGTCGCGGTTGTTCGAAGGGGGTAGGAGCGCTGAAAGTGAACGCTCACTGCAACGATGGTTGTTGTCCCGTGACGCCGCGCATAAGCCAGAATTAGTCGCTGCGTAGAGCTGCGGTGCACCCGTGGTTCGGATGCCAGGGGTCCATGCCCCTGGCATCCGATTGTTCAGTCAGCTTCGAGTAGTTCGATCAGGACGCCGTGCGCGCCGCGGGGATGCAGGAAGGCTCCACGCCCCTCGGCCGCTTGAATCGGCGCGGTGTGAATCATCTCGACGCCGCGCGCCTGCATCTCCTTGATCGCCTCTTCGATGTTGTCCACTTCCAGGCAGATGTGATGCAGCCCTTCGCCGCGCTTGGCCAGGAACTTGGCCACGCCGGAGGTCTCCGTGGTGGGCTTGATCAGCTCGATCATGCTGTCGCCCGCGGGCAGAAAGGCAATTTCAACTTCCTGCTCTGGCATATCCTGGCGTTTGGTCAGCTCCAGCCCCAGGCCGGCCTGGTAGGTCAGCAGCGCCTTGTCCAGGTCGCTGACGAGAATAGCGATGTGGTTGACCTTCTTGATCATCAATGCACTTTCGATTCCCTCTCACTTGGTTTGATAGCAAACAGAGACTGCGCAGGTCGCTCGCTCACGCGTCAGGAATGACCCGCCACTCCTCACGCTCCGTGTCGAAATCGGCAATCTCACTCAGCGGCAGTTTCCAAAACTTACCTTTGGCCTCCACCGCGACCGTGCCATCGGGCAGGAGCAGTTCACCCGCGCCCTCGAAGTAGACGCCGCGGTCTTTGACGATGCGGCCGACCGCGGTCAATTCTACGAACAGCGGGACCGGCTGCTTGAAGCGCAGTTCCAGGGCCACGGTCACGCCCCACACCTCGCCGCCGTTGACCATGACGGCGCGGCCCATGGTTTCATCCAGGATGCCGCTGACCACGCCGCCGTGCATCCGCCCTGGATAGCCCTGGTGAATCTCCTGGCCGGTGAAGCGCGCCAACACCGAGCCATCCTCTTGTTCGTAGAAAAAGACCTTCACCCCGGCGATGTTCTTCATTCCGCAAATAAAGCACATCCGTGAATTTGGTTGTTTGCGCACCGGCTGCCTTTCTGATTTCAAACGCTTGAGTCTACACCCAGCTCTCCGGCCGATATTCGCCGAAAACCTGGCGCAGGGTGCCACAGATTTCGCCCAGGGTAATGTAATTCTCCACGCACTCCACAAAGAGCGGCATCAGCGGCGCATGCGGATCGCGCGCGGCCGCCTCGAGCCCCGCCAGCAGAGTCTTCACTTTGTCGTTGTCACGCCCGGCGCGCAGCTCGGCCAGGCGCTGACACTGGTTGACCTGCACCGATGGGTCTACGCGCAGGAGGTCGGCCACCGGCTTCTCGTCGGTGACAAAGCGGTTGACGCCCACGACGACCTGCTCGCCGTTCTCGATGGCGCGCAGGGTGCGGTAGGCCGCTTCCTGAATCTCGCGCTGCATGAAGCCCTGTTCGATGGCGCGCAGCGCGCCGCCCATAGCTTCGATCTTGTCCAGGTAGGCGCGCGCGCGCGCTTCGATTTCGTTAGTCAGCGATTCGATTAGATAGCTGCCGGCCAGCGGATCGGGTGAATCGGCCACGCCCGATTCGTACGCGATGACCTGCTGCGTCCGGAGGGCGAGGCGCGCG
>JBGAVB010000034.1:0-12870 GCA_044228345.1 Anaerolineae bacterium
AGTGGCGCCGCTGAGACCGCCGGTGTCAGGGCGCGCGTCCGTGATCTGCACGAAGTAATCATGGCCCTTTTCGTCACTGCCCATGATCTCCTGAATTTGCGGCTCTGTTTGCAAGATGAAATTCTTGGGGCTGCCGCCGCCGATGATCAGCACCGCGCTCTTGCCGCCGCTGGCCTTGGCGCCGTAGACGATGGCGGTCGTTTCGTTGACGTCGGCCTCCGGGTCGAAACCGAGTTGGCCGCCGGCCAGGCGCAGCGCGGCCACGTTCATGCCAATGGTGGAGTCGCCTGGGCTCGAGGTGTAAACCGGCACGCCCGCGTCGAACGCCGCGCCCAGTACGGAGCGATGGGTCAGCCCCAGGCGCAGTTCACGCGCGCGCACGTATTTGCCCAGGTGATAGTGCAGCTCGGCCGTGCTCATGCGGCGCTGAAATTCGGGCGCGGCCAGCACGCGGCGCAAGAAGGCCTCAGACTTGAGCAGCACTTCCTGATCGAAGACGATGTCGTAGATGCGAATGATCTTCTGCTCCCGCAGCTCCACGTCATCCACAAAGGGCGAGGTCTGGAAAAGCTCAAAGCCGAGCGAGCGGTGCAGGTCGTGATACAAATTGGCGCCCGTGCTGATGATCCAATCAATCATGCCCGCGTCGAGCAGCGGCACGAGCGCGGCGTGTCCCAGTCCAGTCGGCGTCAGCGCTCCAGAAAGCGTAACGCCCACGGTGACATCAGGTTCGAGCATCTTGTTGACGAACAAGCGGCACGCTTCACGCAGGCGCGCCGCGTTGTAGGCCAGGAAATAATCATCCACCAGGTCAACCACGTTCAAGTCAGTCGAGATGGGCTGTGGGTCGAGCTTGCGACCGTACGTCATTGGTATTCCTCCTGTATACTCAAGCCTGCGAAAACGCCGAACCCGTGCGGCGCGGCCGATTCGTCGAACGCGCCCTGGGCCATGCGCCAACCAACGCCGTGCGCCAGATTGGCTGCAGGGCTGATACAAAATGGGGATGTCGAGCCTGATGGCCCCGGACATCCCCACTCGTTGACAACTGCGTGCTGATCGTCGGTCGAATGGCCCGCGTGCTGCGCGACCACCAACGCAGCTCACATCTGCATCAGGCTGCGCTTCATGATGGCATAGTTTTCCAGCGCCTTACCCGCGCCGATGGCAACGCAGGCAATGGGGTTTTCGGCGCAGTAACAAGGCACGCCGGTCTCTTTGGTCAACAGCTTGTCAATGTTGCGCAGCAGAGCGCCGCCGCCGGTCAGAACCATGCCGCGGTCAATGATATCGGCCGCCAGTTCGGGCGGGGTCTTTTCCAGCGTCGCCTTCACCGTACCGACGATGGCCTGCATCGGCTCCGTGATGGCCTCCGTCACTTCCTCTGAGGTAATCGTGATCGTCTTGGGAAGACCGGCCACCTGATCGCGCCCGCGCACTTCCATGGACATGAGTTCGGGCATCATGACCGCGCTGCCGATCTTGATCTTGATCTCTTCGGCGGTCTGTTCGCCAATCAGCAGGTTATACTTTTTGCGCACGTAGTTGACGATGGAATCGTCAATCCGATTGCCGCCGATGCGGATTGCGCTCCAAACGACAATGTCGTACATCGAGACGACAGCCGCTTCGGTGGTGCCGCCGCCAATGTCTACCACCATATTGCCAGTGGGCGTATCAATGGGCAGGCCGGCGCCATACGCGGCCGCCAGCGGCTCAGGAATCAGATACGCTTCGCGCGCGCCCGCTTCGATGGTTGCATCGTGCACCGCGCGACTCTCGACGCTGGTCACGCCTTTCGGCGTTGAAATCATCACGCGGGGCTTGAAGAGCGGATTGCGGCCGCACGTGCGGCGGATGAAATAGCGCAGCATGGCTCCCGTGACCACATAGTCGGCAATCACGCCATCGCGCATGGGGCGCGCCACCTCGATGCTCTCCGGGGTGCGACCCAACATGTCGGCGGCTTCCTGGCCGACGGCCACAATTTTGCTGTCACGCGTGGCAATGGCCACGACCGATGGTTCCTGCAGAACGATGCCCCGGCCCTTCATGTAGACGAGCAGGTTTACCGTACCCAGGTCAATGCCCAATAGCTTTTCAAACATTCAGTATTTCCTTCTCTTGCTCATTCGCAGAGATCAGTCGGGGCGATTATACGGGAAAGCAGACGGCGATGCAAGTTCATGGCATGTCTTCGGGCGCGGTCAGCGCCTGATCGGCGCGCGCGGCACGCTGGCGCCGACGTTTTTCCAGCGGGGTGACGATCCGCGCGTGCCGTTCACGCGAAATCGGATAGAATGAGACGAGCACAATGCCGGCGATGAAGAAAACGGCCGGCAGCGGGCCAGTCAGCAGGCGAATCGCCCACAGCGCGCTGGCGGGCTGCTGCGCACCTGCCACGGCGTTCGCCATGTAACCGGTGGCCGAGAGCGCCAGGCCGGTGACGGCGATGGTCAGCGCGCCGACCAGTTTCTGGATCAGGGTGATGACGCTGTAGTACGCAGCCTCTTGCCGCTGCGCGCGGCGCAGTTCGTCCCAGTCAATCACATCAGGCAGGATCGCCAGGGGGATGGCATGGGCCGCGGAAACGCCAACCCCGGCCAGCGCCGCCAGCACAAACACCAGATTGGTTTGTCCTGATGGAATGAAACTGAGCGCCATGAGCACCACGGCCATGAAGGCCATGCCCAGTTGATAAGCCCGCGGCTTATCGAGCTTATGAGAAACCCATACCCACAACGGCAGCGCCAAGACGCCAACGCCAAACAGGAGCAGAAAGATCATGTCACGCGCGCCGCCGGCCAGGCGGAAGTAGTCGCGAATCAGAAACACCAGGACAAATTGAATGAGGTCAATCGGCATCCAGGTCAGCAGGTAAACGCCGGCGGCAATCAGGAACGCTTTGTTGCTGGCCGCCATGCGAAACGAATCCACCAGGCCCGGCGTAGGCAGGTCTTGAAACTCCGGGCGCTCGCGCACGGTGGCAAATACCAGCCAAACAGGCAGCACGCTGGCCAGCCCCAGGATGGTTGCCATGGCCAGGTATGCGCCGTGACGCGTCACGCTGCCGGCGCCGGCGATGGCGTCCACAATCGCCAGCGGCGCCACGGCGCCGAGCAGTCCAAAACCGATGGAAAAGGCCATGCGATAGGAGTGCAATGACGTACGTTCATCGTAGGCAGGCGCCAGTTCAGGCGTCAGCGCAATGTAGGGCACGTTGACCAGGGTGAAAAACGTGTCAAACAGGATGTACATCGCCGTGTAGTAAACCAGCAGCGTGGTCTGGTTGTGTGTCGTGGGAATGAGCCACATTAAGATGAAGGTGAGGCCAAAGGGCAGCGCACCGAACAGCAGGTAGGGACGCCGCCGTCCCCAGCGGCTGCGCGTGCGATCGCTGAGCGTGCCAATCACCAGGTCGTTGATCGCGTCCCAGATGCGCCCCAGGCCGATGGAAACGCCAGCCAGCCGCGGATCAAGCCCAACCACGTTGACCAGGAAGTCCAGGTAGAGCAGCGCCAGGGCGGTCGAGGTCAGCGAGAAGCCGGAATCGCCGGCGCCATAGATAATCTTCTTCCAGGTAGGCATGCAAGATCCGTTTTTCCGGGCGCGCCATGCCGCAGCCCAACGCTTCTTCTTGACCGCAGAGAACGCAGAGATGCGGCCGATGGCGGCTCATTCAGCCGTGACGCCTGCGTTCCCTGTGGTCGTGCGTACGCATCATTGGCCGCGGCTGGCCGCGGCCGGTCTGCCGACCCGTTCAAAAGGCCGCGAGAGCAAGCGCTCAGAACACCAGCGTTTCGCGGCCGTGCAGCCGATCTTGCACCCGCTGCGCGACCAGCGAGAGGTGCGCCTCATGCTGCACGTAGTTCAGATGATCGGTCTCCACGACCAGGATGGGGCAGAGCGTGAAGCCGGCGATCCATTGTTCGTAGAGATCGTTCAGGCGCGCAAGGTAAGCAGGCGCCATGCCCTGCTCGTAGTCGCGGCCGCGCTGGGCAATGCGAGCGAGCAGGGCCGGCACGGAGGCCTTCAGGTAGACCACCAGGTTGGGCGGCTGCAAGAGCATGGTGAGCGTGCGAAACAAGTCGTAGTAGGTTTGCCAATCTCGCTCGCTCAGATGCCCCTGCAGATAGAGATTGCGGGCAAATACCTCGGCGTCTTCATAGACGCTGCGGTCCTGCACCACCGACTGCCCATGCTGCAAGAGGTCGAAATGCTGCTGCAAACGCCGCGCGAGGAAGAAGGTCTGCGAATGAAAGCTCCACCGCGGCATGTCTGCATAGAAATCGGCCAGGTAGGGGTTTTCATCCACCGCTTCATAGACCGGTTCCCAGCCCAAGCGGGCGGTCAACAGCGCGGTGAGGGTGGATTTGCCAACGCCGATGTTGCCCGCGACGGCGACAAAGTATTTGGTGGTCAAGCCTGACGGCATCGTCTGCCTACTCCTTGTCCCAGCCGAAGTTCAGCCCGCTGCGGTTGAAGCTGCTCAGGTGCACGGTGTAGCTGGCGATGTACCATGCGCTGCGCCCCATGGGCCGCGTCCAGACGCCGGGTTTGGGGAAGGCGCTGTTGCTTTGACGCGAGTTGACCGAAACACAGTAGGTTCCCGCAGACAATCCGCTGAAGCTGTAACTCCCGCTGCTGTCGGTCGTCGTCGTGCTCAGCGTGCGGCTGACGCCGCAGCGGCCGTTGCCCAAGCGCACCGTGATGCCATCCAGGCGCTTTTCGGCCTCATCCGGGCTGCCGTTGCCCCGGCGCAGGCTGCTGCCGGCCGTGCAGTCCGATTCGCAATAGTCTTGCCAAACCACGCCGCTGATCGAGCGGCCGCCGGCCGCGGCATTGGCCGTGTCCGAGGCGGCGGCAGCCGTTGATCCGCCCATCATCCACAGTGATGCCAACAGCACCACCATCACCATCAGACTGACGTAACGATTCGACTTCATTTGACACCTCCGCCAAAAAACCAGCCCGATAACAGAACTCAACACGCGTCGGGCGACGGGGATTGTACCACAGGAAGATTGAAGATTGAAGATTGAAGATGGTTGAATTTTGCTTTCTTGGCGTTTTGGCAGACAATGGCCCAGGGGTTTTGGTTGTGCAAGCTGCAATCCTCAATCTGGTAATTTGTGATTCGTAAGGAGACATCCGGAAATGAGCCTCACATTGCCGCAGGATAGTCGTCGCCATGCGATTGTGATTGGCAGCAGTATGGCTGGCCTGGTGGCGGCGCGCGTGTTGCTGCCCTACTTCGAGCGCGTGACCCTGGTGGAGCGCGACGCCTTGCCCGCCGGCCCTGAGGTGCGCCGCGGCGTGCCCCAAGCGCGCCATGCGCACGTGCTGCTGGTGCGGGGCCAGCGCATCCTGAACGATCTTTTCCCCGGTTTGACGACGGAGCTGGCTGCGGCCGGCGCGCCGACCGTGGATTGGAGCGCGGACTGCGCCATGCACACCGCCTTTGGTTGGGGGCCGCGGCAGCCATCGGGCATGATCACCTACACCTGCAGCCGCCCCCTGCTGGAATGGACGGTGCGTCAGCGCCTGGCCGCCCAGCCGCAGGTGCAATTCCTGACGGGCGCCGAGGCAACCGGGCTGGAGACAACGACCGATCGCAGCCGCGTCACGGGCGTGCATCTGCGATTCCGCCAGGCGCCGCCGCCGGAGTTGAACGGCGCCACAATCCTGGCCGCCGGCCTCGTGATAGATGCCAGCGGCCGCACCTCGCAGCTCCCTGCCTGGCTGCAAGCGTTGGGCTATGACGCGCCGCGTGAGACGACCATCAACAGCTTTTTGGGCTATGCCAGCCGCTGGTACCAGAAACCAGCCGGCTTCGCGGCTGATTGGAAATGCCTGCTGATTGCGCCCAAGCCACTCAGCAACCCACGCAGCGCAGTGATTTATCCCATCGAAAACAGCGAATGGATCGTCACGCTCGGCGGCATCAACCGCATCTTTCCTCCCACCGACGAGGCTGGCTTTCTGGAATTTGCTCGCCAGTTGACGACGCCCGCGCTGCACGACGCCATCCAGAACGCCGAACCCTTGTCCTCCATCTTTGGCTATCAACGGACGGAAAATCGCTGGCGGCACTATGAAAGCCTGGTGCGTTGGCCGCTAGGCCTGGCGGTCTTGGGTGATGCGGTGTGCGCCTTCAACCCGGTCTACGGGCAAGGAATTACCACCGGTGCATTGGGCGCATTGGCGCTGGCCCGCTGTCTGGAGGAGCAACAGACGCGTCATGCCGATGTGACGTCCATCGGTTTGCCGTTTCAACGCGCGCTGGCCCGAGTCAACCAGACAGCCTGGCTGATGGCAACCGGCGAGGATTTCCGCTGGCCGGCCACAGAGGGCGGCCGGCCCAGCGCACTGACGCGGCTGCTGCACCGCTACATGGACCAGGTTCTCCAAATGGCGTCGCACGACGCGTTTGCACAGCGCGCCTTCATGCAGGTCTCGCACCTGGTCGAACCACCCAGCCATCTGTTCTCGCCGGCGATGATGGGTCGGGTGATTGGGCACGTGGCGCGCAACGGTTGGCACGCGGTCGAAACCGCGCCAGGCGGGCGACCGGTATGACGTGGAGGCGCAAATTATCTGGTCGCGCCTCCACGGGCATACGCTGGATCATCAGCGCCGCGGCTATGGCGCTGATCGTCCTACTGTTCCCGCGGCTGGTGGATGTGCCCGCGGCGCTGCGCGCCGTGCAGCAGTCCGATGGGCGGCTTGACCTGTTGGCGGCGCTGGCGTTCGTTGCCGGCCTGCTTGCCTATGCCCAACGCTGGCGGCTGCTGCTGGCGGGCAAACCAGGCCTGGGCGAGACCTTTCAGGCGGCCAATGCAGGGCATGCGGCCAACATCGTGCTGCCTTTTCGGGCAGGCGAGGCGCTGCGCGTGGCGATGTTGGGCCGTGCGGCGGCCATACCGCTGGCCGAAATTACCGCCAGCGTGGTAGTGGAGCGCGGCATCGAACAGTTGATGCGCTTGTTGGCGCTGGCCGGCGCGCTCGTCACCGGCCTGCGCCTGCAGCTGGCGCCGGCGGCGCTCATCGGCGTCGGCGGCATACTCGTGCTGTTGACGTGGTTCGCAGTTTGGGCGCTGCGCCACCAGGCCGACATCCTGGCGCAGGGACCGCGCTTGCTTGCCCGCGTGCCGCGTCTCAGCGAGGCGCGCGCGCGGCAAGGGCTGGCTGCGGCCTTGGCCGGAATCAACGACGCCGCGGCGTCAGGCCAGATGCGGCGCGCGCTGGGATGGTCAGTCATCACCTGGAGCTGCTTCTGGGCGTTTCAGATGCTGACGCTGGCGGCGTTGAACGGCGCGGGCCTGGCGTCGTCCTCATGGGCGGCGCTGTGCTTGGGGGTGCTGTTCATCGCGCCGCCCTCCGCGGCAACGCAGCCAGGCATTTACCACGCCGCGCTCGTGGCGCCGCTGGCGCTGCTGGGCTTCGATCGCGCGGGCTTGACCGCCTTTGCAGTCCTGCTGCATCTGCAACAAATGCTGTGGATGATCGGGCTGGCGCTCGTGGGCAGCGGACTGCAAGTCATCCGGCGGGCAATCTAGCGACCGCCCACATCGCTCAGCCTGTCAATCCGCCAATCTCACGCTGCCACAGCACATCGGTGACGCGCTCGATGGCGGTCTTGAGATGACGCCGGTACGTGCTGAACGGCAGATCGAGCAGCTCAGCGGCCTGTTCCTGGGTGGGCGCCGGGTGCAAATAGGTGTGATACAGCACACGGTAAAACTTCACATCACGCGGCGTCTGCTGCAGCGTATCGGCCGCCTCTTTTAACAGGGTCTGCAGTACGCTAATTCGTTCGATCTGGTTGGCCTGCGGACTGGCTTGATCGTTGACGACGCGCGAGCGCAGCAGGGGATTGGCCTGCAGCAGGTTGTGCCGCGTCAGATCGCGCAAGGCATCGCGCACCGCGTTGGCGAACTCGGCCTCGCTCAACACCATCAACGGCGCGACGGCGGGCGGCGGCGGGGTCACGCTGGCGTTTGCGATCTCACGTTCGCCCAACAACGCCAGCCAGGCCAGCGGCGGCACGGTGCGCCAATTGTGCCCAAAAGCGCCGTAAACCTGGCTGCCAACGTGAAAATCGAGTTCGGGCACGCGCAGCAAATCGGCGTAGGTGAGGACGCCCATCCAGAAATCGGGCTGCAAGCAAGGAAAGATGGTGTAGACGAGGCCAGGGGTGGTGAGATAGTGGCGCACGATGGTCACGAACAACAGGCTTTGCACGGGCGACACCGCCTGGTAGGTGTCACGCGCCATCCAGTAGCGGAAGAGCGTGGCCGATTCGCCCGCGCGCAGAGGCGCATGGCGCTGCACATACTCCCAGGCTTTGCCGACGGCCGGGTCAACCTGGGCATCTTCCGCGCTGATTTGATGCAAGGCGACCATCACGAGGAGGCCGGCCGGCAAATCGCCGGCGGCGGCGCCGTGCTCCCGCGCCACCAGAACCCCCTTGGGCTGGCGTTTGATCCAGTAGGCGGCCAACTGCGCGGACTCTGCTCCTTCGTGCTGTTTTACCAGGGCCAAGATGCCAGGTTCATCGGTGGGACGGAACGTATCCATCATCACATTGCCGCCCGAAGCCTGCCATTCAAAATAGGGGCGAACCGCCGGATTGTCTCGATGCAGGAAAATCAAGTCGAACAGATAGCGCTGCTGCTCCGGCCCCTGCGTGTGCTGCAGGCGGGTGAGATAATAGGTGCGAGCGCGCTTGTGCAGTTCCGCGTACCAGTCAGGATTACGCCAGCGCAGGTCCGCGGCCAGCGAGTCGCGCGCCAGATCGTGGGGAAAGACGCCCTGGGGTCCAGTTTCAACAAACGACAGGCTGCACAGCCAGTCGAACAGGTCATGGACATCGGGAATGCCCAGCATCTCGGCCAGGATCGCCTCGGTCATCAGGCGCACCATGGCGCATGCCTCCAAAGCTGCGCGATGGGCCGGCCCGGGCACTTTGCGCGCCAACTGCTCCACCAGCGTGCGCACGATGTCGAGCGCTGCCTCCGGTTGAAAGCTGATTTCCTGCCGCTGCGCAAACAGGTCGGCAATCAGCGAAAGCGCCAGCGGATGACCGTGCGTAAAGGTCACGATGCGTTCATGCTGTTCAGTCGGTACGTGCGCCTTGTTCAGATAGGACGCACTCTCGTCCGGGCTGAGATTGCGCAGGGACACAACCCTGACCAGGCTGCGCCAACCGGGGTCGGCGTGCCAGGCAGGCGAGAGGGGCCGGCGACCAGCGATCACGGTCAAAATGCTGTCAGACAACTGGGGCAAGAAGGTGTTACTCAGCCAGTGATCCAATGGGGTAATCAACTCATAGGTATCGAGGAAAATCACCAGCCGATCCGTCCGCTCGGCCAGCGCCTGCGTGGCCGTGACGCCAGGGGGCAGTTGGAGCAAGAGATGAAGGGCCATCAAGAACGACTCAGGGGTTGGCTCCAGGTTGCGCGCATCGAGATACAACGTGGCAACCTGCGCTTCTTCTGACAACGCCGTCAAGGTGCGCATCAGCGTGGTTTTGCCAATTCCGCCTGGCCCGAAGACGTACAAGACATTAAACGGAAGTTCGTCAGCCTCCAGGGCCGCGCGAAACAGCGCCACTTCGGTGGTTCGCCCGACGAACTGGTTCTGCCGCGAAGCATTCAATCGTTGCGCTAAACGCCGCGACATCGGCAATGCCTCCCCATACTCAAAAATTGACGCGCTGGCAAGGTTGAGGTCTATTCGAGGTTGTTCGTTGGGGGGCTGCTGGGCCGCTATTGTAGCACGGTCGAAGCAAACATGATAATCAGGACGTACAAAACTGCCGGTCTGTAACGCCAGCGTCTGTAAGAATGATAGCAGCGCGGGGCAACCCACGCCGGTACAATCATGTCCATTCTGCTGCTTTCATGTTACCAGGAAATGTCGGGAAAAATCATGATCAAAACTCGCGCCCTCGACGGCGCGCGCATGCGCGAGCATGCGGCGCGCCCATTGACCGCTTGGCTGAAAGACCTGGCTGGGGCATGCGCGCCGTGAAGCGCCGGCTCTTGTGGGGTTGGTGGGCTGGCGGAACACAGATCGAGCGCCAGGCTCGGAGAGCGGGCAGCGGCATCGCCTTGCTGGCAGCGCTGCTGGTCGTGTTGGGATGGCTGGCGGCCTGTCAGGGCGACAGCAGCACGGCCCCGGAGCAGCCCAAAACCCCGGCCGTCGCGTCCACGGCGTCGGCGGCGCCGGAGCCGGTCTCAACGGCTGCCACGACCGCCACGGCCGTCGCAACTGCCACGACCAGCCCCACGGCCACGGATACGCGCGCCCCAACCCCCACGGATACGCCGACGCCCACCGTTGTGACGCCGTTACCAACCGTCACCAGCACGTCGCAGGCGACGCCGACCGCGTCGTCGCCCCTTGCGCCCAACCAGGCAGCCGCGTGGACCATTGCCGCAATGGCGGCACGCGCCTATGGCGGCGGAACGCTGGCTGATCGCGGCAAAGAAGGGACGGAGCGGGGTTTCACACGCAACTTGATCACCTACCCAAGCGATGGGCTGACCATCTACGGCTTCATGGACACACCAGCCGGGTCGGGGCCGTTTCCGGTGATCATCGTCCTGCATGGTTATGTCGAGCCGTCACAATACGGCGTCCTGACCTACACCACGCGCTATGCCGATGCGCTGGCGCGCGCCGGCTACATGATCATCCACCCCAATCTGCGCAACTTTCCGCCTTCGGACGAGGGAGCGGACGTGTTCCGCACCGGGATGACGGCTGACATCTTGAACCTGATCGCCATCGTGCAGGCGCAGGGCGGTCAGCCAGGGCTGCTGGTCGCGGCTGATCCACAGCACATCGGCCTGTGGGGGCACAGTCTGGGAGGCGGGCTGGCGCTGCGCGTCATCACCATCAGCCCGCTGGTGCAGGCGACGGTGCTGTACGCTGCGCTCAGCGGCGACGAGCAGCGCAACTTCGATTATGTCTACCGCGCCAGCGCGGGCAAGCGCGGCACAGTTGAATACCACACGCCGCCAGACATCGTGCGCGAAATCTCACCGCTCTTTCACCTCGATCGGGTGCAGGGCGCGGTCAGCATCCACCACGGCGCGGACGATGCCGGCATCCCCCTGTTCATCGCCGCCGACTTGTGCGACCGCCTGCAGAAGCTGGGCAAAACCGTAGAATGTTTCACCTACCCCGGCCAGGGCCACATCTTCGTCGGCCGCAGCGATGATCTCCTGATTCAGCGCAGTCTTGACTTTTTCGCGACCTATCTGCGGCCGTAGGTAGCCGCCCGCTCACTCGGCCCAGCGCCAACTGCTGCTGTCGCGCGCATCTTCGATGATCACGTTGTGCGCGTCCAGCGTCGCGCGCAGTTGATCGGCCAGCGCCCACTGCTTCTCCGTGCGCAGCTTCTGGCGTAAAGCGACGAGATCACCGATCAACGGCGCCGCGGCAAAGCCGCGCTGACTGGCCTCTTCGAGCCAGATCGCCAGCAGAGCCAGCATTTCGCGCACCATCAACTCGATTTCGTTCAAAACGGCCGCCTGCAAGCTGTTCGCTGTCGCGGTCTGGATGGCCTCCAGCAGCGCGTGGACATAGCCAAGCGCACTGGCCGGATTGCGATCCCCGTACAGCGCGTCGCGGAACGCGTGCGCGACCTCGCTGGTCTGGCTGTATAGCCGCGCAGATGGATCGGTGGGGGCCAGACTGTCGGCAACCGGTTGGCGGCTGCTGCCCTGGTGGCGCAGTTCGTCGAAAGAGAATGTCTCGCCGCTGGCGAAGACCCGATCGGGCGCGCCATCCAGGGTGCGGATAGTGACCGCGCCCTGACCGAACACGCGGCAGCGTTGGGCGCCCGGCTCGATGATGCACGCGGTAAACTCATCAATGCCCAGGATCACAATCGTGCGCGGCAGCATGTGCTCCAGCTTGCGCAGACGCACTTCGCCCATGAAACAGCGCGAGGTGTCATGGGTCTCGCCGCTGCTGTTGTTCCAGTGCGGCACCACGGCCAGATCAAGACCGTAGCGGCCCAACAGGTCAAGCCCCTCGATCCAGTGCAGATCGAGGCCAACCTTGTAAATCTCGTAGACCGGCAGCGTCCAGCGGCCCATGGCGGTGACAGCGGCGCTGGCAAAGACCAGGTGGCTGCCTGATGCCAGCTTTCCGGCCATGGTCTCGAAGACGGCCGTGTGACGCCAGGCGCGCACCGCATAGGTGGGGCTGCCCGGCCCGGCAAAGAGGTAGTTTGCGCGCCGCAGCTTGCGCAGCACCGTCTCCATCTGCGCAGGCGTCGGATAGGTGGCCGTTGGGAAAGAGATGGTGTCCAGGGTCAAGCCAAAATGGGTCGCGAAGTATTCCACGGCGCGCAGCGAGATGCTGTCCACATTCAACTCAAAGTTGGCCGGCGTATCAATGAACACAGGCTGCACTGCGCCTTTGATGCCGTCCATGATGAGGCGATGAACGTGGACCATCGTCGTGGTCATTTCCCCCGATCCCATGAGGGTCAAGGTGCCGGCTGTTTCGTTCAGGTGATGCATGGTCCTACTCTCCTGGCGAAAATCCCCCGCGCGCAAAGTAACAGGGGCGCGCAATTTGGACGAAAGGAAGCGCAGAGAGTCACCGGATGCGCACGCGCACAGACCAGGTGCGCGTGCTGCGGCCGGCGACGGTCGCAAACGCGTTCCAGGCGGGACTTACGGCGGCGGCCAGGTCATCAGGCACGCCGGTGCACGGCTCCAGTCCCAGGTTGAAGTACGGAGCCGAGCCTGTACCAGACCAGGCGCCGTAGTTGAGCCACAGTCCCACGAACGGGACGTGTGTGGGATCGAACTCGAAGCGTAGTTCGCGGCCGGTCTCTGGATCGCG
>JBGAVB010000350.1:0-3243 GCA_044228345.1 Anaerolineae bacterium
GGCGGCGACGGCGCTGCCAGCCGACCAGCGTGGGCGTTATCACGCCTTTGCCTATTTGCACGATGACATGGCGTTGGCGTTAGCTGCCGCCGACCTGGTGGTGGCCCGCGCGGGCGCTTCGACGTTGGGCGAGTTCCCGCTGCTTGGGTTGCCGTCCATCCTGGCGCCTTACCCCTACGCCGGCCAGCATCAGGATGCCAACGCCGACTACCTGGTGCAGCGCGGCGCGGCGCTCAAGCTGCGCGACGACGAACTGGGCGCGCGACTTGCGCCGCTGGCGCTCGATCTGCTGCGCGACCGTCAGCGCCTGAAGGCGATGGCGCAGCAGGCGGCCGCCCTGGCGCGACCGCAGGCCGCAGAGGCGATCGTAGATGAGCTGCTGAGATTGGGAGCGTCGTATGACTGACATTCAGGGCGTGCGCATTGCCTTGGTCACCGTCTTCTTGGTCGTCGTCGCCATGACTGTCGGCTATCGTCGCGGCGCGGCCCGTGAAGCCGTGACGTTGATCATCCTGGCCTTCTCTTCTTCACTGCTCTTTACAACGGTTGGCGGCGGCTTCATAGATGCACTGAATGTGGTCGGCGTTGAGATGAAGCAGCTTTGGTCGCAGCTGCAGGTCGCCATCCTGAATCGGCCTGATCCCGGAATGACTGCGGAGAGTCTGGCAAACTGGCGCTTGATTCCGCTCAAGCAGCAAGAAGCGGTCATCTTCATCATTTTCCTGACCAGCGTCTACCTTGCGTATCGAATTGGCGGGCTTACTTTTTTCAAGGGTATTAGCCCCCCTTCGACCGGCGGCGCAGTCCTGGGACTGGTGAATGCCTACATCCTGGGCCTGGTGTTGTTGCCCAATCTGCCAAAAGCGGTGCCTGCGCCGCAGCAGCTCATCAACGGCCAGGAACTGACCCGGCAGGCGGCCGAGACCTTTCGTGGGGTGGCGAGCAGCATTGGCGTGACGTTCACTACGGATAATCTGATGACCGCCATCATTCTGTTGGTGGCGTTCCTGATGTACTGGGCGGTGAATGAGCTGCGTTGAGGGTGGCAATCAATGGGACCGATAGAAGTGCTGTGGGGCGTCGTGGTGGTTATCTTCGTGATGATCAGCATGGCGCGCGGCTATCAGAAGGAGTTGGGTTCCACGGCGCTGATTCTGGCTGCGCTGGTGGCTCTCAAGCTGATGGAGAAGCCGCTCACGGTGGCGATCACGACCGTTTTTCGCGGCAACAGCCAGAACCTGGTCTTGATGCTCGCCTTTCAGTTGGTTTTCATCATGATTGTGTACGCTGGCTATTCTGGTGAAACCCTGGTCTTCAAAGGCCAACCCCGCCGCGGGTCATCCGCTGTGTTTTTCAATATCGTGTTCGGTCTGCTCAACGGCATCCTGGTGGCTGGCACCTTGTGGTACTACATGGCGATCAACAAGTATCCACTCCCCCAGAGCATGCTCGATGCCACGAAGTTGTCGGAGTTTGCCAAAAAGGCGCCTGAGCATCTACCGCCGACGCTGCCGGTCACGGCCCTGGTGGCGCTGCTTCTTTTTTTGATCATCATGCGCGTGCGCAAGTAGGGTGCGAATGCAAACGATTGACCGGCGCGCGTGGCGCGCATGGCTGGGACAGCCGCCGCGCGAGTACCGTCCCCAGATTCACCTGGTGGGTATCGGAGGCAGCGGGCTTGCGGCCATTGCTCGCGTTCTTTTACAACGGGGATTTCGTGTGTCCGGTTCGGACCGGCAGGAGAGCGCGACCCTGGCCGAGCTGCGCAGCCTGGGCGCAACGGCCTTCGTGGGGCACGCCGCGGCGCAGGTGGCCGGCGCGGATCTGGTCTTGATCTCCTCGGCCGTGCCAGCCGATAATCCGGAGGTGACCGCAGCGCAGGCGGCCGGCGTCCCGGTCGTCAAGCGCCAGGACTTCCTGGGGCCGCTGCTGCACGAGCAGACGCTGATTGCGGTCGCCGGTACGCACGGCAAGACCACCACCACCGGTATGGCGGCGACGATCCTGGATGGCGCGGGAATTCAGCCGGGTTTCATCGTCGGGGGGCATGTGCGCAACCTGGGGGTCAACGCGGCGGCTGGCGCGGGGCAGATCTTTGTCATCGAGGCGGATGAGTATGACCACATGTTCTGGGGCCTGCACCCAACCGTGGCGGTGGTCACCAATGTCGAATGGGATCATCCCGACTGTTATCCCACAGCGGCTCTTTTCGAGGAGGCCTTTGCCCGTTTTGCCGGCCAGGTGCGCCCTGGTGGCTGGCTGGTCGCCTGCGGTGATGATGCGGGGGCGCAGCGGCTGGCCGCGCGGCGGGAGGCAGACGGCGCACAGGTGGCGCGTTACGGCTTGACGTCAGAACTTTTACTACACGCAAAGGGTGTGACGTTCACCGCGGACGGCGGCAGCCAGGCCGAAGTGTGGCAAGGACCAGACCACATCGGAACATTGAGGCTGCAAGTTCCGGGCGTGCACAACGTGCGCAATGCGCTGGCCGCGTTAGGTGCCTGCCAACGCGTCGGCGTGAAACCTGAGGTGGCTTTGGCTCAATTGGCCGCGTATCAGGGCGCAGGCCGTCGTTTCGAGGCCAAAGGCGAGATCGCAGGCATTCGCGTGTTCGATGACTATGCTCATCACCCGACCGAAATTCGGGCTACCTTGGCGGCCGCGCGTGATTTGGCCGGCAGTGGCCGCGTCTGGGCCTTTTTTCAACCCCACACGTACAGCCGCACGCTGGCGTTGTGGGATACATTCTGTCACGCGTTCGACGCCGCGGACCAGGTGCTCGTTGGCGATATTTTTGCAGCCAGGGAAACGGACAGCCTGGGCGTGAGCGGGGCAGCGCTGGCAGAGGCTATCGAGCATCCGTTGGCGCGCTATGTCGCCAGCCTGGAAAGCGCTGCCGCCATCCTGGTGAATGAGCTGCAGCCAGGAGATTTGCTGCTGACCCTGGGCGCTGGCGATGGGTATCGGGTGGGAGACATGGTTTTGCGCATAGTCAAAGAGGTTTCGGCGTCAATACCCTCCCTGGCGCCGGCCATTTCCAGGCAGGGGTAAGTTGGCTTTTTTGCCATCTTGGTGTAAAATGATTTTTGAACTACAAGCAAAAAACGAAACTGATGCACAGCAGCGCTTTGTTGCCCTGGCCCAGGCGGCCGGTTTCGCCATTTCCTTCGATGCCTCGCTTGCCGGCTATACGACATTCAAGATCGGTGGGCCGGCTGATTTGCTCGTGATGGCTTTACGGGT
>JBGAVB010000351.1:0-3208 GCA_044228345.1 Anaerolineae bacterium
ACTACGGGTTGTTCAAGATTGCGCAAGTAAGCCACGAGTTTGACGCCGCCTGGCCGCGACAACCGCACCGCGCGGTTCGTCGTCAGGCGTCCTTCGTCAGTCAAAGACGACAGCAGACCGGTTGCCATTGGCAGCCGAGCCTAGTTGACAGAAGGAGAAAACATTGAACCTGCAAGAGTATCAATCGAAACGGATTTTTGCCAAGTTTGGCGTCCCCATCCCGCGGGGTGAGGTCGCCACGACAGCCACGGCCGCACGTGACATTGCCCGCCGCTTGGGCACGCGTGTGGTCATCAAGTCGCAAGTGTTGGTTGGCGGCCGCGGCAAGGCCGGCGGCATCAAGCTGGCCAGTACGCCGGATGAAGCCGAAATGGTCGCCGAACGCATCCTGGGCATGGACATCAAGGGCCTCAAGGTGCGCAAAGTCCTGGTGGATGAAGCAGCCGATATCAAGAAAGAGCTCTACTTGGGCCTGGTCATTGATCGCGCGCAGCGCCGCGTGGTGATGATGGGTTCCAGCGAGGGCGGCGTGGATATCGAAGAGGTGGCGGCGCAAACCCCGGAGAAGATCACCAAGATTGCCATTGATCCTTTCCTCGGCCTCAAAGATTACCAGGCGCGCGAGATGGCGATGACCATGGGCGTCAATCGCGAGCTGGTCGGCGATTTCATCCGTATTGCGCAGGCGCTTTACACCGCGTTTATGCAGAGCGATGCCTCCCTGGCTGAGATCAACCCCCTGGCGATCGTGGGCGAGGGCAAGCTGGTAGGGCTGGATGGCAAGATGTCGGTGGACGATAATGCCCTCTTCCGTCACCCTGACCTGGACGAGATGCGTGATGTGGATGAAGAAGACCCCTACGAAGCCGAAGCTCGCCGTTTTGGGCTGAGCTACGTCAAGCTGGATGGCGAGATTGGCTGCATGGTCAACGGCGCCGGCCTGGCCATGGCGACGATGGACATCATCAAGTTCTATGGCGGCTCGCCGGCGAATTTCCTCGACGTGGGCGGCGGCGCGCAGGCCGACAAAGTCGCAGCCGCGCTGCGCATCATCCTATCGGATAAGAATGTCAAGGCCGTCCTGTTCAACATCTTTGGCGGCATCACGCGCTGCGATGAGGTGGCGCGCGGCATTTTGACGGCGCTCAAGGAAGTGCCAACCACGGTGCCGATGGTGGCGCGCCTGGTCGGCACCAACGAGGCGGAGGGACGCGCCATTCTCGCGGATGCACACATGGGCACGGCTTCCACCTTGGATGAGGCTGCGGACAAGGCCGTGCGGGCGTCCAGGGGCGAACTCGCGTTCTGAACGGACACCTGAAAAATGGACGACTGCATCTTCTGTCAGATCATTGCGCACAAGGCGCCGGCGGAGTTTGTATACGAGGACGACCATGTCGTTGCGTTCATGGACATTTACCCGGCCACCCGTGGGCACTGCCTGATCGTGCCACGCCAGCATGTGCGCAACCTGTACGATGTCGCACCCGACCTGGCCGTCGCGGTGATGGCCGTGGCCGTGCGCCTGGCGCCGGCCCTGCGCGATGTCACCCGCGCGGATGGTATGAACCTCTGGCAATCGAGTGAGAGCGCGGCCGGTCAAGTCGTTTTCCATTTTCACATGCATCTCCTGCCGCGCTATGCCGGCGACGGTCTGCACGTTCCCGGCAATCGCCGTCGGGCCGCCCCCGCGGAGTTGAATGGACTGGCGACCGACGTGCGCCAGCGTTTGATGGCTTGATCTGGCCTTGATTGTTGAGTCAGGGAGGACTCTGTTCGATGAGTATTTTGGTCAATAAAGATACGCGCCTGATCGTTCAGGGCATTACGGGCCGTGAAGGCATGTTTCACACCAAGCAGATGCTGGAATATGGCACCAAGCTGGTGGGCGGCATCACCCCCGGCAAGGGCGGCGAATGGGTGTTGGGCGTGCCGGTGTTCGATACGGTGCGTGACGCCGTCAATGCCACCGGCGCCAATGCCTCCATCATCTACGTGCCGGCTCGCTTCGCACCCGATGCCATCCTGGAAGCGGCCGACAGCGACATCAGTCTCATTGTCTGCATCACCGAAGGCCTGGCTACGCTGGATATGGTTCGGGTGCGGGCATTCCTGGATCAGACCAACGTGCGTTTGATCGGTCCCAATTGCCCTGGCGTGATTACGCCGGGCGAAGCCAAAGTGGGCATCATGCCCGGTCACATCCACACGCCTGGCCCGGTCGGCCTGGTTTCGCGCAGCGGCACGCTGACCTATGAAGTGGTTTACGCGCTGACCGAGCGGGGCATTGGGCAGTCCACGGCTGTGGGCATCGGCGGCGATCCGATTATCGGCACCACGTTCATTGATGTGCTGCAAATGTTCGAAGAGGACGACCAGACGGAAATGGTCGTCATGATCGGCGAAATTGGCGGTACGGACGAGGAGCGCGCGGCCGAGTTTATCGCGCAGCGCATGAGCAAGCCGGTGGTGGGTTTCATCGCCGGGCAAACCGCGCCGCCCGGAAAACGTATGGGGCATGCGGGCGCGATCATCTCGGGCGGCACCGGCACAGCCCAGGAAAAAATGACCGCACTGCGCAGCGCAGGTGTGCAAGTCGCGCCGACCCCGGTGAAGATCGCGGAGCTGGTGGCCGGCCAACTCAGTCACTAGACATTGTACCAGTTGACTTCTTGGCCCACGAGCAAGAAACCGCCAGGACGCGAAGACCGCCAAGTCGTCTCCCGTTTTCTTCGCGGTCTTTGCGCCTGCGCGGTTCCATCTTCCGGTTTAGTTTCGGCTCGTCGGCGAGAGGACGAACCTTCAGAAGCCCGGTTTCCAGTCGAGACCGGGTTTTTTCATCATGCCGAGGCACGCGATGTTTGACACCGTTGACTTAAGCGCTTCCTTCAGCCCGCGGGCGCAGCAGGCGATTGCCTGGCTGCAGGCGCAGCGCGTGACCGGCTGGGTCGTGGGCGGCACGGTGCGTGATTTACTGCTGCGGCGGCCTGCGCACGACCTGGACCTGGCGGTGCCCGACGACGCCTTGCGCCTGGCAAAAAGCCTGGCCGATGCGTTAGGCGCCGCCTTTTTCCCACTAGACGCTGCGCGGGATGTCGGCCGCGCGGTGCTGACGGAGCCTGATGGCAGTCAAACCTATGTGGACGTGGCGGCGCTGCGCGGTCCCACGCTGGCTGACGACCTGCGCCTGCGTGATTTCACGCTCAAC
>JBGAVB010000352.1:0-3205 GCA_044228345.1 Anaerolineae bacterium
CGGGCTAATCGTCTTGGCCGTGACGTTTTTTTGAGGCGCGGCCAGGCAGTCTTGGGCAAATACGCCATTTAGCGCAGAAAACATGTAGGGTTGTCCTGATACCAAATCCTACACGGCATGTTATACTGGAGACATCGTGATTTTGTGGCAAAGCGCCGCGCGGGCCGGCGATTTTGTCCCAAAACGCCGTGGCGATTTTGTCCCAAAACGCCGTGGCGATTTTGTCCCAAAACGCCGTAGTGATCGCTGTTCTCCGTTGCACCACGGTCTGGCGCTTCACTTTCCCTGAAAGTGGGCGCTGGCGATTTGGCGGCAAGACGCCGGGGATTTTAGGATTGGGATAGGAGGGTTTTCCTCATGGATTTCATATTACAACGACGTTCGTTGATTCAAATTTTGCTCATCAGCCTGCTGGCTTTGATTTTGACGGTCAGCTTGCTGCTGGGCGGTATCCTTCTGTGGCAGGGACGCGCGGAAAGTCCAGACGGAGGCCAGAATCAGACGCCGGTGGCGAACACGACACCGACGCCGGCCGCGCCTGGCGACAAGGGGCCTCTGCTCAGCGTTGCCGCCACCGAGGGCGGCTTCCGCGTTCAGGGCAGCGACTGGCCCGGCTTTAGTGAACTGACGCTGAGCGTGCTGCCGCGCCACGCGGCAAGCGGCGCCCTGCCCATGGACCTGGGCGCGGTGGTGGCCAATGCGAAGGGAAGCTTCAATGCCACCTTTACCTGGGCCGCCGTATCGGCCCGCCAGGCCAATGTAGATTATGACCTGGTCGCCAGCGCGCCCCTGACCAATGCCGGCAACCTCGTGGCGCGCACCCCTTTCAATCTCGCCGCGCCGCTGCCCGGTAACACCCCCCCCGTGGCGCCGGTCATCACGGCAACGCCGCAGCCCAGCCCCGCGCCGGACGAACCGGCCTGCACGGTCATCGCCGACGCACTCAACCTGCGCAGCGGCCCGGGCACCACCTACAGCGTCATCACCGGCCTGGCCTATCGCACAACCGTCAAACCCTTGGCGCGCACGGCCAGCGCAGACTGGCTGCAAGTGGCCCTGACGGACGGCGTCGCCGGCTGGGTCACCGCCTCCTACCTGGAGTGCAACGTCCCCATGGGCGATCTGCCCGTGCTGCAAACGCCGCCGCCTACCCCCACCAGCAATCCGGTTGTCGCCGCCATTGCCATCGCGCCAGCCCAGGGTTGGGCCGGCGCCACTGTCACTGTCTCTGGCGTCAATTGGACGCCAGGCGCAACCATTTACATCAGCCTGGGCGCCCCCAATGCCGGGCCAGCCAGTGACGTCTACGCCCAAAGCACCGCCGGCGCCGATGGACGCTTCAGCGCCAGCTTCGCCTTCCCAGGCGAAGACCGCTGGCTCTCATTGACGCAGGTCATCGTGGTCGCGCACACCCAGGACTACCAGCGCAGCGCCAACGCCGCCTTCGCCCTTTCGCGCCCCGCGCCCCAGATCACCGAGTGGAAGGGTGAATACTTCAACAACCGCAACCTGACCGGCGCCCCCCTCCTCGTGCGCAACGATAGCAAGGTTGATTTCAACTGGGGCAGCGCCGCCCCTGCTGCCGGCCTCCCTGCCGACAGCTTCAGCGTGCGCTGGACACGCACCCTCCGCTTCGACGCCGGCGATTACCGCTTCTATGCCCGCAGTGATGACGGCGTCCGCATCTGGCTCGATAACTGGCTCGTGGTGGATCAGTGGAATGACGGCGGCGCCGGCCTCCGCACCGGCGACTTCCAGGGCATTGGCGCCGGCGATCACACCCTGCGTATCGAATACTACGAGGGCCAGGGTGATGCCTTCGCCACCATCTGGTGGGAACGCACCGGCCCCATCACCGACTGGAAGGGCGAGTACTTCAACAATACCAACCTGGACGACGTCGCCCTGCTCGTGCGCAACGACCGCGACATCAACTTCAGCTGGGACAACGGCTCACCCGCCCCTCAAATCAACAGCGATGACTTCTCCGCCCGCTGGACGCGCAAGCTCAACTTCAACGACGGCCTCTACCGCTTCAGCGTGCGCGCCGATGACGGCGTCCGTCTTTGGATCAACGGCCAGCCCGTCATTGATCAGTGGCATGACAGCAAGAGCCAGACCTACACCGCCGATGTGCCGCTGCCCAAAGGGACGCACAGCCTCAAGGTCGAGTACTATGAGCGCAGCGGCGGCGCCCTGATCCAGTTCAGCTGGCAGCGCATGGGCGACCGCTCACCCATCCAGCCCCAAATCAGCCTCGCGCCGGCCGAGAATGGCCAATTCACCGTCAGCGGCAGCAGCTGGCCGGCCAGCGTCAGCCGCAGCGGCACGGCCACTCGCGGCGTGGAAGTCAGCCTGCGCCTGCAGACCCTCAGCAGCAACGGCCAGAGCAATATCGGCTATCGTTTCGATCTGGGCAAGGTCCTTACCGACAGCAATGGCCGCCTGCGCGCCACATACCCCATTCCGGCCAACGTCCCCGCCGGCGCCTACCTGATCGCCACGACAACCAAAATTGGCGGCGGGGTCATCGAGGTCAAAGTCCCCTTCACCCTCAGCCCGCCATCCCCCATCATCACCCAATCCGGCGTGACGCGTTAATCCCGACCGTCGCGCGCAGATCAGATTGACATTCAGGCCGGGTTGGGCGGAAATTCACTTTCGCCCAGCCACGCCTGATTTTTTGCCAACCGCCTGTTGGCCAGCCCAATTTGCCGCCCCTGGGCAACGCTATTACAATGCAGACGCCAGGGGCGCCCCCTGACGTTTGCATCCCCAAAACGCCGTGGCCATTTTGTCCCAAAACGCCGACTCGCCCGAGGAGACCACCGCCCATGTCATCTCGCTCAGCTCTTGCGCCAGGAACCGGTTCGTTTGGAGAAACCAGACCCTTACGCGCCCTCGCCCTCGCCGCGCTGGTCTTTCTGCTTGGCGCCTGCGCCGGTCAACCCGCCGCCACGCAGGTAGCCCCGCCGCCCGCGCTCCCCAGCGTCACAGCCACGGCCGCGGCCGCTGGCTTCCTCGTCAGCGGCGCGGAGCTGGCCAAGACGGCCACGCTGCTGCGATTGGAAAGCGAACTGCTGGAAAGACTTCAGGTCTGACCCAGCGGCCAGCGCTGCAGGACGCGGTAACCGGCCCCTTCCGGCTGCAGTTCCGATTCGACCAGCACGAAATCCCGCACCGGCCACTCGATGCGCAGGTGCCC
>JBGAVB010000353.1:0-3201 GCA_044228345.1 Anaerolineae bacterium
GTCAGCTCGTCGTGGGAGCTGCTGAAGGCCAGCGCGGAATACTCGTTCTACCTGGAGCCGGTCTTCAACCCGGCGGGTTTCCGGGGTGACGCCGGGGCCAAGGGGCCGCAGACGCTGGCGCACGAGATCAGCGCGGCGGTGCGGGGCCGTTCGTCCGCAGACGCCTCGACGGCCGTGGGGGGCTTGTCCCACTGCGGATCGAGCAGCCGCGTCGCGCCGGTGTAGTCAATGATGCGGAACCACAGCTTGCCGCTGTCCGGATCAACCCGCGACCCGCGACCGATAATCTGCTTGAAGAGAATTGGCGAGGAGACGGTCTTCATGAAGACGATATTGCGCGCCGCGGGCACATCCACGCCCGTGGAGAGCAGCTCAGCGGTGGTCGCCACGACCGGCAGCGGCTTATCGCTGTCCTGGAACTGCGCCAGGCGGCGCCGGCCGGCCGCGCCTTCTTCGCTCACAATGGCGACGGCGTAATCATCCCCGAAGCCCAGGTCCACAAACTCGTTGTTGAGCTGCCGGGCCACTTCCTGGGCGTGATCCATGTCCACGCAAAACACCATCGTCTTTTGCATCGGCCCAAAGCGCCGCAGCAGTTGGGCCAGGTGGCGGGTCATGGCTGCGGTGCGATCGGGCAGGCTGACCGCGCGCTCGAACTCAGGCGTGTCGTAGGCATCCTTGAGCACCGCGTCTTCGGGCACGAAGACCTCGGCTCCCTTCTCGACGGCCTCGTGAATGTGGAGCCCGTTTTTGTCTACGTCGGTGCGAATGCGATGCACCTTGTAGGTTGCCAAGAACCCGTCTTCGATGCCTTGCCCCAGGCTGTACGCGTACGCAGGTGGGTGATAAGCGCCCTTTTCGGGAAACGCGGGATCCAGGGCGACGGCCGGCTCCTCCGCGCAGAAGTAGGCATAGGTGTCTATGTTTTCTTCCTGCTTCGGGGTAGCCGTCATACCGAGATGAATCGCGCCGCTGAAGGTGTCCAAGATCTCCCGCCACGTGCCGAAGCCTGAACGATGCGCCTCGTCAATGATGATGAGGTCGAAGAAATCGGCCGGAAACTTCTCGAAGAGCCGCGCGCCCTGTGCGTCCCTGTTCCACAGGGTTTGGTAGAGAGCAAAGTAGATTTCGCGATGCAGGCTCGGGCGCCTGGCCTCTTCGTCAAGGAGCAGACGCGGGTCACTGGCGGTGGCGGCAAAGGGGCTGAAGGCATTGTACGCCTGGTCGCGCAAGACCACCCGATCGGCCAGAAAGAGCACGCGCGCCGGCTGGCCGTCCTTCGTGCGCCCCAGCCAGCCAGACTTGATCAGTTTCCAGACGATCTGCAGCGCGGTGAAGGTCTTGCCCGTGCCGGTGGCCATCGTGAGCAAGATGCGACGCTGACCACGCATGATGCGCTGCAAAACGGCGCGCACCGCAACTTCCTGGAAATAGCGCACTTCCTTGCCGCGTGTGGCCTCCGGAGGGGCGTAGGGATGCAAGAGCGGATTGCGACGGCGGGCCTGCGCAGTCTCTACGCTGTAGACCGGACGCAGTTCGCCTGTCCCGTGCGGCATCGGCTCTCCCTGGCCGGCGTTGATTTGCCAGCGGCGCCAGAGATCCTCAGGCCCTGGAAACCGCTCGCAGGGACGCGTGCTGCCGGTGAAGGCGTCCCACTCGATGATCTCATGGCCGTTGGCCGCAAAGGCAAAGGCCAGCCCCAACTCGCGCGCATAGTCCTTGACCTGCTGCAAACCCGAGACGGCCGGCTTGCCCTCGTCTTTGGCCTCCACCACGGCGATGGGCAGGCTGTCGGTGTAGCGGAGTAGATAGTCCACGCGCTTTGGTGGAAGCCGTTCCGCCCGATCCCCGCGCAGCACGATCTTGCCCGCGGTATAAGCCCAGTCCGTACGATAATAGTGCTCGCGGGTGACCTGGCTGCGCGTCCAGCCGGCCTGGTTCAGTTGAGGATCAATCAATTGGGCGCGGGTATCGGCTTCGTTCAGCGGCATGGTTGGCTACCCGATCATGGATGAGAGATTCAGGGGATGGAGGCATTGGGGTTCTCAGTCGTCAACCCCTCGACGCTGGCCGCATGGAGCAAGCCATCGTCGGCCGACACGAAGGTGAGCCCAGGCAAACCGGCCAGGGTCAGCACCGCGTGGGCCGCCAGCGCGCTGGCAAGCTGCATGGCGTCGTAAGCGCGCAAGTGGCGCCGTTGCGTCAGATCAAGGCCGCGCTCGATGAGAGACCGCGCGGCCGGGATCAGATGATAGGTCTCAGTGCAATCATAGATAAAGACGTCAAGATAATTGCGGCGTTGTTCATCGGTGATCTCACCCCGATGACAGCGCCGCGCGTAGGCGCTGCCGACCTCCACCAACGCCAACTCGGAGATAAAGAGTGCGTTGGCGGCATCCCCGCAGAGCGTCTGCACCCACGCGCTGCCGGTTTCAGTCACGTAGCGTTTGACTAGCGCGCTGCTGTCCAGGTAGTAGGCTGGCATCGTCGCTCATGCCTCCCCGCGCTCCTCGATGATCTGCTCGCTAAGGGGTGGGTCGAAGCGGCGCTGTGCCAGTTCCTGGCGCATCGCTTCACGCTGCTCCGACGCCAGGCGCGTGTAGCGGCTCGCCAGGTCGGCGCCTACGGGAGCCAACAGGCCAGCCATCTGCAGCGCCTGGACCGCCTGCTCACGCTCGGGGGAAGACGCGGCCGCGGCGCTTTCTAACGCTTCCAACCGGGCCAGATCCTTTACACTGACCAGCGCGGCCTTGGGCTTGCCATGCCGAGCGATCACAAAGCGCCTGTCGAGCAGTTCGGCCTGCGCCAGCAAGTTTGAGAAATCACTGCGCGCCTGTACAACCGTAATTGTTTCTGTGCTCATGTGACAGGTCTCCACGCGAAAGCATTCTGTCTATAAGACATTATGTACATTATAGGGTAGGCCTGATCGGCTGTCAAACTCCGCCCGTCATAGCACATATGCCGCCCCCGGTGCGGCCTGCGGCGGTAAGCCTGATTGACTGTCAAACTCCGCCCGTCATACACGGCCAGCTTCTTGACAATCCCATCACTTGCGGTAAAGTGGTCTCGCTTGACCACATTCCCAACAGGAGAAACCACAAGGCGCACAGCATGACAGGACACACGAAGCGGAACACGAGCAAAACGATTGTCCCCGCGCAACCCCGCAGCACGGTGCAGATGCGACTCCCTGACGGC
>JBGAVB010000354.1:0-3199 GCA_044228345.1 Anaerolineae bacterium
AACGCCTGTGGGTGCGCGACCTGCAAGCCTACCGGACGGCATCTTCGATTTATACGCCAGACACCGAATTTGCCAATCTGCACCTGATGGAAATTGCGCGCGGCTGCGGCCGCGGCTGCCGTTTCTGCCTGGCCGGTTATGTCTACCGCCCCGCGCGTGAACAGCCGCTCTCCCGCGTGCTGGACTGGGCGAAACAAGGCTTGCAGCATGGCGATCGCATCGGCCTGGTCAGCGCGGCCGTGTCCGATCACACCGAAATTGATGAGATGGCCGTGGCCCTGCGCCGGCTGGGCGCGCGCATCTCGGTTTCCTCCATGCGCACCGATCCGATCAGCGTGCCGTTGGTGCGCGCCATGGTCGAGAGCGGCACGCAAACCTTGACCATTGCGCCCGAAGCCGGCAGCCAGCGCCTGCGCAACGTCATCAACAAAACGCAGGGCGTGGATGATCTCATGGCAGCCGTGGAACTGGCCGAGGCGCTCAAGTTCCCGCAGCTCAAGCTCTACTTCATGATCGGGCATCCCACAGAGACCGATGACGACATCGAAGCCCTGGTGCAATTCACGCTCGATGCGCGCAAACGCTTCAAGCGCCGCCTGGCGATCAACGCCACGCCGTTTGTGCCCAAAGCCCACACGCCGTTCCAGTGGATGGCGATGGCGGACGAGAGCACGCTCAAGCGACGCCAGGCGATGATTGACAAACGCCTGCGTCCCCACCAGGTGGCCGTGCGCGCGGAGAGTCCACAGTGGGCGCAGGTGCAGGCCGTGCTGGCCCGTGGGGACCGCCGCCTGGCGCCGGTCTTCCTGACCCTGGCCGAGCAAGGCGGCGTGACGATTCGCACCTTCCACGCGGCCCTGGCCGACGCGGGCCTGGACGCATCTCAGTTCATCGGCGAATTTGCACATGATCTACCGCTCCCCTGGCGCATCGTGGAAAGCGGCGTCAGCGACAACTTCTTTGATTACGAATGGCGGCTGACGCAAAAGGGCGAGACCGGCACCCACTGTCCGCCTGATTCGGCCGGCTGTTTGACCTGCCAGGCGTGCGATGAGTCGTGGGCCTTCCGCTTCACCGACGGCAAGCCCGCCAAGCGGAACGGCACCCACACGTCCGAGGGCGTGCTGAAGACCCCCATTGCGCTGCTGAGTTAGCAGGCAGGCAAGCGAGAGAGCGACCACGGTGCCGATCACGAGCGTCCACGACATGCCTGTGTTTCAATTTTCCAGCCTGGCCGGCCGGCCAGGACTGGCCCACGCGATTTCGACGCGCCGCGGCGGCGTCAGTCCGCCGCCGTGGGACTCGCTCAACCTGAGTCATACGCGGGGCGATGACACGGCGCGGGTCAACGAAAACCACCGCCGCTTGTGCGCGGCCCTGGATGTGCCGGTCGACGCGCTGACCAACGCCTACCAGGTGCATGGCGCGCAGGTGATGCTGATTGGCCCGGCGCAGCGCGGCCAGCGCCAGATGAACACCGACGCCCTCATCACGGCCGCGCCTGACACGCCTCTGCTCTTGCGTTTTGCCGACTGCACGCCGATCATACTCTACGACCCGGCGCATCACGTGCTCGGCCTGGCCCATGCCGGCTGGCGGGGAACGGTGGCCGGCATCGCCGCAGCGATGGTGCACGCCATGCAGGTGAGTTTTGACAGCCGCCCTGCCGACTTGCTGGCCGGGGTTGGCCCGGCCATTGGCCCTTGCTGCTACGAGGTGGGCGATGAGGTCGTGGAGGCCGTGCGCCAGGCGTTCAGCAACCCCGAAGCCCTTTTGCCGCCAGGCCCGCGCACCCGACGCCACTTCAACCTGTGGGCCGCCAATGGACAGCAGCTGCAGGAAGCCGGCGTGCGGCAGATCGAGACGGCGGAGCTGTGCACGGCCTGCCACCATGATTGGTTCTTTTCGCACCGGGCCGCAGCCGGCCGCTGCGGTCACTTCGGCGCGCTGGTCATGCTGCGGCCGCTGTGATCCCGATGGACACGGGGGTGCGCACAAGGAGTGTCATGAACAAGGAACGGTTGGCGGAAAACCTGGCGCTGGTGCACGCGCGCATGGCGGCGGCCGCGCAGCGCGTCGGGCGTGATCCGTCTGAGGTGACGCTGGTCGCCGTGAGCAAGACCCATCCGGCGGAAGCGATCCAGATGGCCTATGACCTGGGTGTGCGCGATTTTGGCGAAAGCCGCGTGGAAGAGGCGCTGCCGAAGATGGCGGCCGTCCACGCCTGGCTGGCGGAGCGACCCGGCGCGCAGCCGATCACCTGGCATTTGATCGGTCATCTGCAGAGCCGCAAGGTCGCGGCCGCCGTTGGCCCGTTCCACCTGATTCACTCCGTGGATCGAGTCAAACTGGCGCGTAAACTGGCGCAGCTGGGCGAGGCGCGTATGCGAGCGCAGGCCATCTTGCTCGAAATCAATCTTTCCGGCGAAGCCAGTAAGTTCGGCTTCCGCCCGGAAGAGGTCGGCCCGTTGGTGGATGAAATCGCCGCGCGGCCCCAGCTGATGATCCAGGGCCTGATGACCATTGCGCCGATCGTCGAGGACCCCGGCCAGGCGCGGCCGATTTTTCAGGGCCTGCGCGCCCTGGCCGCGGCGCTGGCGCAGCGCTACCCTCAGCTCGACTGGAGCCAGCTTTCGATGGGGATGACCGATGACTTCGAGATTGCCATCGAAGAGGGTGCGACCCTGGTGCGCATTGGCCGCGCGATCTTTGGCGAGCGCGAGGCGTAAGCGCGAATAACCTGAAAATGGGCCGCAGATGAACACGGATCGTCACGGATAAACAAAAAATGCTACACGAAACCACGATTTCTTTTATCGGCTCCGGCATCATGGCCGAAGCCATGATCAAGGGCGTGCTCGACCGCCAACTGACGAGCAGCGACCGCATCCTGGCGGCCGGCCCCCGCGCCGACCGCGGCTATGCCTTGACCGAACGCTACGGGATTCACAGCACCACCAGCAACCTGGAAGCCGCCCGCGCCAGCGAGATTGTGGTCCTGAGCGTCAAGCCGCAGGTGCTGCCCAAGGTGCTGCGCGAATTGAACGGCCATATCGAGCCAGGCGCCCTGATTTTGTCCATCGCCGCAGGCACCCGCATTCGGGCGATCAGCCGCGGGGTGGGAGGGCATCAGGCGATTGTGCGCGCCATGCCCAACACGCCGGCACAGCTGGGCAAAGGCATTACCGTTTGGACCAGC
>JBGAVB010000355.1:0-3196 GCA_044228345.1 Anaerolineae bacterium
ATCGGCGGGCTGGACGTCGTAATGCCCATAAATCAGCACCGTACGTGCGACCGGCCCCGCGCCTGACCATTCGCCAAAGACGACCGGATGGCGCGCTGTCGGTATGATTTCCACGCGGCTGATGCCCATGGTGCGCAGACGGTCGGCGACCCAGGCGGCCGCGGCCTGGATGTCGTTCGCGTGCGCAGGATCAGTGGAAATAGAGGGGATACGCAGGAAATCCTGATATTCGGTTAAGAAGCGCGCGCGTTGCGCCTCGGCAAAGGCCAGCGCTGCGCGGCGTGCGTCAGTCATGATGTGTCCCTCGTAAAAAAGCAATTCTATTTTGCGCGTGTCCGATGTATGGGGCGGACCGCGTCACGATGTCAAGGCGTCCAGTCGCTCCACAAGTTCGGCCAGCACGGCAAAGGTGTCCTCCACGGCCTGCGGCGTGGTCATATCCACGCCGGCCACGCGCAACGCCTCCAACGGGTAGAGCGAACTGCCTGCCTGTAAGAACTGCAGATAGGCGGCAGCGGCGCCAGGCTCGCCGCGCAGAATGCGCCCGGCCAGGGCATGCGCCGCAGAGATGCCAGTGGCATACTGATACACGTAATAGTCAGCAAACAAATGTCCAAAGGCCGCCCAGTTCATCCCCACCCGCTCACGATCCAGCACAACCTGGTCCCCAAACCCTTCGGCGTAGAGATCGGCCAGTAAATTGATCATGTCATCGGCTGTGGTTCCCTGGCCGCGTTCGACGCGCTGATGCACGGCCAATTCAAACTGCGCCAGCATCGGCATAATGAAAAAGTAGCGGTAGAAGTTGGACATGCCTTCTTCGATGACAGCAATCTGGAAGGCCTTTTCGTTGGGCTGCGCCAGGAGATAGCCGCGCATCATGGCTTGGTGGAAATTGGAAGCTACTTCGGCCACAAACAACGAGTAATCGGCGTAGACATAAGGCTGATGCTGCCAGGTCAGGTAGGAGTGCATTGAATGGCCCAGCTCGTGCGCCAGCGTGCTCAGGCTGAACAGATCGTCATGGTAGCTCATGAGGATGAAGGGATGCGTCCCCGGCGAGCCGGTCGAGAAAGCGCCGGCGACTTTGCCCACGTTCGGCAGCACATCTATCCAACCATCTTCCAGCGCGCCCCGGCGGAGGATGTCAACGTAATCGTCGCCCAAAGGCCGCAGCGCAGACGCAATGATGTCCACCGCCTGTTCGTAGCGAATCTGGGTTTTCATGTTGGTTAGCGGCGCCCAAATGTCGTATGGATGCAGGGTTTCGACGCCCAGCGCGCGGCGGCGTACGGCCCAATAGCGGTGCCAGGTGGGTAGATGGCGGCGGAAGGTGGCGATCAGGTTGTGGAATACGGCGGGCGGCACATTGATGTTGAACAGGGAGGCTTCGAGCGTAGAGGCATGCCGGCGCGCGCGCATGTCGAACACATTCTGCTTGACCGACGTCTCCAGCGCAGCCGCCAGGGTGTTCTTGACGGTCAACAGGCCGTCGGCCTGGCTCTCCCAGGCCGTGCGCCGCAGCTGGCGGTCAGGACCGGTGAGCAAATCGCCGAGATTGCTGATCGTCACCGTCACCTGACTGCCGTCCGCGGCAACCGCCGGGGTCAGCTTCAGCTCGGTATTACGCAGGTGATCCGCAGTTGTCTCTGCGCCGGCAAACGGTTCAGCCAGCATGCCCAGCAGTTCCTCGACTTCGGCCGAACGGACATGGGCCTGCTTGCGGAACAGATTGTGGAAATAGTGGGCATAAACTGCCAGGGCCGGTTCGGCCTCCTGCCAGGCAGCGAGGGCGGCAGCCCCCAGCTCGAGCAGCTCGGGATCGGCAAAAGAGACCGCGGCGCGCGCTTGCCCCACGAGACCAAGCACCTGGCTGAAGGCGGCGCTGGCCGTACGATCGGTCATATCCACAAAATGGGCCATGCTGGCGTAGGTGTACAACTGTCCCACCTGGCGCATGATCTGCTCGATGGCAGCAAAGGCAGCCAGCAGCGTAGCCGGCCCCTCCTGCAGGCGGCCTTGGAAGGCGCGCACGGTGTCCAGTTCGGTCTGGACCTGGCGCAACGCAGCATCCCAGGATTCCCAGGATGCAAAAAGACTGACAGCATTCCACTGGTAGGACAGTGGAATCTCGGCGCGCGGCGGGGCTGTTGCTTCTGTCACAGTGAAGATCTCCTCATTGAGTGATATTAGATTTGCGCGGCTTGCTGTTCATGGTCGGTTTTGCCAGGATAGCCGCGGCCGTTTTGCGCACATTGCGCTTGGGATCAGTCAATGCCGCCTGCAGCGCGGTCAAGGCGGCCGGCGTGGATAATTGCCCTAAAGCCTGCGCCGCGGCCTCGCGCACCAGGGAAGACGTATCCTGGCGCAAACAAGCCGCCAGGGGTTCAACTGCGGCCGGCGCGTCCATCTGCCCAAGCGCCAACGCCGCCGCAGCCCGCACGCGTGCCACCTCGTGCGTCAAGGCATCCAGCAAGACGGGTAAGGCGCGCGACCGTTGGGCAAAGCGGCGCAGCCAGTGAACTGCATTTTCAGCCAGCGCCACGTCCTCGCCGTAGAGCTGCTCCTGCCACCACTCAAACCCGTGGGCGGGCTGGCCGCTGAAGCGGACTGCGTCCTTCTCCGCCGCCAGGAAGCCAGCGAAGAGATCGGCAAAGACCGGATCGCGCGGGTCAGGCGTTGGATCGCCGGTTGCGGCGACGGCAGGCTGCCCGGCGGATGTCATCTTGGCGGCAAAGTCATGCGCGCTCATGGCGCTGGCGCCTAACTGCCGCGCACGTCCGGCCAACTCACGGTCGTTCGTGACCACCGCATACTGACCGGGCTGTGCGCTTTTGCGTAGAAAGGCCACGATCAGATCGTCGGCTGTTTGTGGGCGCTGCGCAAAACGCACTTGCACCCCCGGCGTCGAGCGATGATCGGCGCGGCCTGGCGCGTCGCCGGAGTCAAAGAAAACGATCATCGCTTTGCCGGTGAAACCGTGGTAGGCGCGCAGGCGCACGAGGAGCTGGTCTTCGTCGTCGCGATCCCCTAAGTCAATCGAGGGCAAGACGCCGATCAAATTGTGACCGTCAATCAGCAGGGACATGATGCCGTAGTATACCACGCGTAGGGCAAAAAGCCGATTGCTTGACGGTCGCGGCGTCGTATGTTATCCTAGTTCAGGTTGTCAAATCCCATCGGGAGGACATGTCCC
>JBGAVB010000356.1:0-3194 GCA_044228345.1 Anaerolineae bacterium
TGTCTTGAGATTTCTGTGCTATCATGATGCCTGGCGCACCGGATGCGCCAAGTCACCGGGGAGAATCAGCCCATGCCGCCACGAATCCTGGTTGTTGATGACGACAAGTCCATTTTGAAGGTGCTGCGCGCCTATCTGGAGCAGTCCGGTTACCATGTGCTGGCCGCAGGCGACGGCGAGACGGCGCTGCATATGCTGCGCCATGAGCGTCCAGACCTGGTTGTGTTGGACCTGATGATGCCCAACCGCGACGGTTGGGAGGTTACGCGTATCGTACGCGCCGACCGTATCCTGGCCGCGACGCCGATTATCATGCTGACCGCGCGCGTCGAGGACACCGACAAGATCGTAGGGCTAGAGCTGGGCGCCGACGATTACATCACAAAACCGTTCAACGCGCGTGAGGTGGTAGCGCGGGTCAACGCGCTCCTGCGGCGCACCAGGCTGGATCAGCTGCCCAGCGCCGCGCCGCACGTGCTGGTCAGCGGGAGTCTGCGTCTCGATCTCGATCAACATACCCTGGCGATTGATGGCCGGCCGGTAGAACTGACGCGCACGGAGTTCAATCTGCTCACCTTGTTCATGGAAAATCCAGGGTATACGCTGACTCGTGACGATCTCCTGGAAAAAGCGCTGGGCTACGCCAGCGAAGGGATGGGCCGCGCGCTCGACACGCACATCCGCAATCTGCGCCGCAAGATCGAATCCGACCCAGACAACCCGGCGACCATTCAGACGGTCTACGGCGTGGGCTATCGAATGGCCGGAGGCGCACCATGAACCGGTTATGGATCCAGCTCAGTCTAATGATCGGCGGGGTGTTATTTCTAGTTTTCTTCATGCAGTTTCTTGCCATCACATTCGAGCGGTCGCCGCAGAATATGCCGGCAGGCGCCAATGCGACCGGCCTACAGGCGCCCGGCGTGGATGCAGAACCGGACCAGGCCGAGATTACACGCCGCTTGATCAACTTCATGGTGTTGTCGCTCGTCGTGGGATTGGCGGCCGGCGTAGTGATCGGCCGCGTCGTCAGTGCGCCGATGACCGACCTGGCGCGGGCCGCGCGGCACATCGGGGCGGGCAACCTGGACACACGCGTACAGGCCCGCGGCAGCCGCGAGATGGTGCAGCTTGCTGACACCTTCAACAAGATGGCGGCCGATCTGCAGCACGCCGAGACCCTGCGCAGCAACTTGATGGCGGACGTCTCGCACGAGCTGCGCACGCCCTTGACCGTGTTGGAGGGCAACCTGCGCGCGGCGCTGGATCATGTCTATGCGCTGGACGAGGCCGAAATCGCCAACCTCTACGGGCAGACGCGTCATCTCATGCGGCTGGTCAATGATCTGCGCGATCTCTCATTGGCCGAAACCCATCAGCTTCCGCTGGAAAGACAACCCACGGATCTCAATGCGCTGGTGATCGAGACCATACAGGCCCTGGAGCCGCTCGCCGTTGAAAAAGGCGTGCAGCTGGCAGACCAAACAGCGAGACTGTCGCCTGTCATGGTGGATCCAATTCGGATGCGGCAGGTGCTCTTCAACCTGCTCTTCAACGCGCTCCGGCACACCCCCACGGCGGGCAAGATCACCGTCAGCGCAGCCGAGCGGGGCGGCAAAGTCCGCTTGGTGGTGCAGGACAGCGGCGAAGGGTTGGAGCCGGAGCAGCTGGCAGCCGTTTTCGATCGCTTCTACCGGGCCGATCGCTCGCGCAGTCGTGAGAGCGGCGGCACCGGACTGGGGCTGGCGATTGTCAAAGCGATTGTGGAAGCCCACGGCGGGCGCATCGAAGTCCACAGCGACGGCAAGGGCCGCGGCTGTCAGTTTGCGATCGAGTTGTCCGCCGCGCAGGCGCCGAGTCCACTTCCCGCCGCTTTTCCCGCGACGAATTTGCCGCCGTCATAATCCACATCAGCCCAAATTGGCGCCGGATCAGTGTGGCGTTTTGCCGCGCCAGGCCGTCAAAACTCCTGTTCAAAGCAACTAGATTGCACGGGGAGATGAATCGGATGGGCGCTTATCTGGCCTACAAGGAAATGGTACGCAATCGGGGGCGATTCCTGCTGTTCAGCATGGTCATTGCGCTGATTACGGTGCTGGTGCTTTTCATCGCCGGCCTGGGCGAAGGCCTGGGTTCGGGCAACAAGCAGTATATCGAAAAGCTCGCCGCCGACTTGCTCGTCTACAAAGCCAAAGTGGACTTCTCGATCGGCACGAGCAAGATTGAACGCTCCAAGCTCAATGCGATCCGCCGCGTCGACGGCGTAGCAGAGGTCGGGCCAATCAGTTTTTCGGCTGCGTCGCTGGTTTTCGAAGACGGCCGCAAGCCGCTCAACGTCTCCCTGATCGGCGTTGAGCCGGGGCTGCCCGGCGAGCCGCCTGCGTACCAGGGTCGGCAATTGGTCGGCCGGCGGGCCAACGAGGCGGTGATAGATCGGAATGCGGCGCTGCGCGCCAAAGCGACTGTCGGCGATACGATTCGCGTGCGCTCCATTCAAGGCGCCAAAGAAGAATACTACGATCTGCTCGTGGTTGGGGTGAGCGACGGGCGTCAGTATTCGCTGCAGCCTTCGATCATCGTGCCTGTGCTCACCTTCGAGAAGATCAAACCGCAGGCCAATGCAGCGGCGCAAGCCGCGGACTTGATCTCCAACGTGGTGGCGGTGCGCCTGACCGATCCGGCGACACGCGCCGCCATGCAGCAGCGCATCGAGGCTGAGGTCAACGATGTTCAGGCGGCCGATCTGGTTACCGCGTATGAGAACACGCCGGGCTATTCGGCGCAGCAGGGCACCTTGAACACGCAGCGCGGCTTTGTGCTGCTGATCGGTGTGCTGGTCATTGGCGGCTTTTTCCAAATTCAGACGCTGCAGAAGGTGGCGCAAATTGGAATGCTCAAGGCGATCGGCACGCCAAATCGCACCGTGGCCGCGGCCTCTGTGATCCAAATCATTCTGGTGACGACCATTGGCGTTGCCATCGGCAGTGCGGTGACGATTGCCCTTTCCTTGGCCTTCCCACCCACGGTTCCCATCGCATTTACAGGCCCTAACGTCATCGTGGGCGTTGTGTCGCTGCTCGTCATCGGTCCAGTTGGCGGCTTGGTCTCGATTCGGCAGGCGCTGCGGGTGGAACCGCTGAATGCGCTGGGCCTCGCATCCTGACGAAAGGCAAAGAGAATCATGCGTGTTGTAC
>JBGAVB010000357.1:0-3194 GCA_044228345.1 Anaerolineae bacterium
CAGGGCTTCAGGGACTTTCACGACCAGGTTCACAGTAGTTGCTGCCATAATTCCTCTTCTAGCGGAAAGATCGCGTCATAAGCATCCGTAACTTCGGCTTGACGGTTCAGGAAAGTTGGTCTCGCGCCTCGGTCAACACGTTCGCCAGGGCGGATTCGCCGGTTGATTCCCGCGACTCGTGGGGCAAGGCTTCCATCCGGCCGGCCCATGCACGCAGGTCTTCCTGCACCCCGTCGAGGGCTTGTCTCATCTCTTGCTGCTCGGCGTGCATGTCGGTCAGCGCGGTCTGCAAGCCTTCCAGTAACAATCGCTGGAACGCGCGCCAGGCACGGTTGCTCTCCGGCCGGTCAGCCTTCAACTCCTCGCCGAACCAGAAAGCCAGTTCGCCTACCAGGTGCTTCTCGATGAAGGCAACCAGTTGGGTGTCGTGGCCGTGCAGGTAGTCCGCCAGTTGGACAGAACATGCAGCGCGTGCAGACGCTGCATCACCGTAGAGGAGGACGCGCACCTGGTCGTTGCCAGCCACCCGTCCGAGGTGGTCAGGAGCACAAAAGACACAGGCATCCTCTCCGAGCTGCTTGAAGGCCTCGCTGGTGATGCGCATCGTGTCAGGCTCACCGCGGCGCATCTGGCGGCCGCGCGACGTCTGCCACCAGGCTTGCTCAAGGTGCGTGATAGCCTGGCGAAAGGCGCGCAGCATCGCCTGCTGCAAGTCGTGGTTGCGCAGCCCCGACTCGCCCAGCAAGCGATGGCACACCTGGCCCCATCCCGCGCGCGTCAGATCAGAAGCAAGGTTGACGCCGATGCCGGCCACTACGCTGGCAAGAATCGGGTTGCCGGAGAGCAGCCCAACGCCCAGAATGGCAGCCGTGAACAGAACGTCAGCGACTTGATGGCGAGTATCGGTCATGTCACCCTCTCCCCGCTCATATCAGCAACCGATTGTTTATCAACAACCTATCAACGGGAATGTTGATCTCTGGCAAATTATACCACACGCACCAAGACCGTCCATCGCCGGCCAGTAAGAGCGCAGCCAAGTTGGGGCGGGTGGGGTGTTTGGAAGACGAAACCGCGAAGCACTACGCAGTCACGAGTCACGAATCACGAAGCGCATGAAATGACCGACAGCGCGATATCTTCGTATCCTTCGTACCCTTCGTGGCTTCGTGCCCCACTCTGCACTTCCGTGGTATACTCAATCATATCTTTATGCCCCTGCCATCACGGAGGAACGACTATGTGGCGCATGATGTTAGTCATCAGTCTCGGCCTGGTCGCCCTGGCAGGCTGGATCGGGCAGACGCCGGCCGCGCCCGCGGCCACCGACCTGCCGCTGTACGTTGACGCGCTGACGCCGCCCTGGGCGCACGAGGCGTTGTGGAAGCAGGCGCCCTTGAGCACGCTGGACTTTGCCAGCACAGAGCAGGTGCACAGCGGCAGTCGGGCCATTCGCGCCAACTTCACCGGTTGGGGCGGCTTTTCGCTGGCGCACAACGCCACCACCTATGCGGCCGCCGGCTACACCGCGCTCCACTTCTGGCTGCATGGCGGCGCCAGCGGCGGCCAGGTGCTGGCCGTCAGCCTGGGCGATAACCGCGCGGGCAATCCAGAGTTCGATTGGATTTACCTGGCGCCCTATCTGCCCGGCGGAGTCGTTCCGCCCAACGCCTGGACCGAGGTGACGATTCCGCTGACCGTCCTGATGCACGACGGCGCGGCCACGCCGACGCAGTTCAATCGCCTCAATGTCTACGATGGCAACGGCGGCGGCGAGGCGACCTTCTACCTGGACGATATGGCGATCCTGGGCGCGAACGGTCCGCCGCCGACCGCGACGCCAACGCCTACGCCTGGCCCGGCGACCCATCGCGGCCTGTGGGTTTGGAACGATGTGGTGGCCGGGAATGCACGGCAGGCGCTGTTTGCCTTCACCGCACAGGAGCATCTGAATTCGATTTATGTCGAATCCGAGAGCTACCTGCGCAGCAACGCCGCGGCGCTGGGCACGTTCACCGGCGCGGCCAACAGCCACGGGCTGGCGGTCGAATGGCTGCTGGGCTACGCGCCCTGGGCGCTGACGCCCAACCATGCCGATCTGCTGGGGTTGATTGATCGCGCGGTCACGCAGACCCTGGCCCTGCCGCCCGGCAGCCGGCCGGTTGCGGTGCACCTGGACGTGGAACCGCACACGCTGCCGGAATGGCAGACCGATCCGCAGGGCACGGCGCAGCAGTACCTGGCGCTGCTCGATGCGGTGAGCACTCGCCTCGCCGCGAGCGGTACAGGCTTGGGGTTGGTGGTGGACATCCCCTTTTGGTACGACGGCCAGAGCGTCACTTACGGCGGGCAGACGCGGCCGTTGAGCGAGCATGTGCTCAATCGAGTGGATACAGCGGCGCTGATGGATTACCGCGACCATGCCTGGGGCGGCAATGGGATCGTCGCGCTGGCCGGCAGCGAGGTGACATTCGCCGGCAGCGTGGGCAAGCGCGTGCGCGTCGGCGTCGAGACCAACGCGCCGGGCGGGCAGCCGGCCTACATCACGTTCTACGAGGAGGGGCGCCGGGTGATGCTCGGCGAGCTGGCCGCGACGCGCAATGCCTACGCCGGCGCGGCTGGCTTTGGTGGCGTGGCCGTGCATGATTACGACGGCTACGCCGCGCTCGATCGGCGGCGCGGCGTCGCGCCGTGGATGCCGGTCAGTTGGGATCAAGCCGCGGCCCTATCCAGCTACCAGGCGCACGTCGGCGCGATAGACGACATCCTGCCGTTTCAGTACGAGCTGAACGCCGCCGCCAATGGCAGCCTGATCGCGCTGGCGCCGGTGGACGCCGCGCTGATCAGTCAGATGCACGCCAACGGCCACCTGATCTTCCCCACGATCACCAACCAGTTCGATCCCGCGCGCGTGAGCACGATCATCAACAGCGCCACTCTGCGCCAGGCGCACATCCAAACGATCCTGGCGCAGATCAACGCCTGGGGCTTCGATGGCGTGGATATTGACTATGAAAGCCTCTACGCCAGCGACCGCGACGCGTTCACCACCTTCATGACCGAGCCGCTGGGGGAAGGCACGGCCGCCTGGAAGGACTGGAACGGATACGGACGCTGGCTCGCGCGCGTCGTCAGTCGCACCGCCGGCGACCTGAGGCCGTTTCGCTTCGAGGTGACTCGCCAGGACCACCGCC
>JBGAVB010000358.1:0-3185 GCA_044228345.1 Anaerolineae bacterium
GAACGGATTGGGCGCGCCCGGCACGGGCGTGACGATGGGCGGCTGTAAGCCAGGCATCTGCAGGGCGTCACGCCAGACGAAGGGCAGGATTAGTTCGGGCGCTTCTTGCAGCGGCAGGTTTGCGAACGACGTGGGGAAAAGATAGGCGGAGCGGGTTTCCTCCACCTGTTGGCGCAGCAAGAAGGGGAAAATCAACAAGCCCAGGATGATCGCGCCCACGCCGAGGCTGCGACGTAAGCTGGCCCAACTGGGGCGAATCAGCCAGGCGAGGCCGGCCAGCGTGCCGGCGGCCACGGCAAAAAAGGCCGTGTCAATGGGATGAATGATGAGCGGCAGACTGCCCAGCGCAGCCAGGCCCAGGCCCCGAGGCAACCGCAGGTCACGCCTCCGGCGTGACGGCGCCGTCTGCGACACCTGCTGCGACACCTCACGCTCCCCCGCACCTGCACCATCTGGCAAGGAAGCCGGGTCTGCGAAGACGGCCGCGCTCCTTCCCCCTTCTCCTCTCCGCGCTGCGGAGAGGAGAAGGGGCCGGGGGTTGAGGTGAGGCCGCTTTCCGAGCAAGTTCGGTACGCCTGGCCTGTCTGCATCGCCCGACGGCGAGGCGCGCGCCTGCAAGGCGCGATGCACGAGGGCCAACGCCACGGGCAGGACGACGAACAGGAGCATGAACTTGTCAGAGACGATGCGCCGGAAAAAGGCATAGGCCAGGTTGCCGTGGCGGTGAAAGGGCGCGGCCAGGAAGAAGAGCACCTGGAAGCTGGTCAGAAACAGGGCCAGATTGCGCCGCCGCGTCAGTTGGCTGACCAACGTGTAGAGCGACGCCAGGGCGCTCAACGCCAGGAGCGCGGGCAGATAGCGGCCCAGCGCATCGGTCAGATCAGCGCCGCTGATGCGCGCCAGGAAGGCCGGGATGATGCCCCAGGGATTGAGCGCGGCGCGCGGCGGCACCGGCAGGCCCGTGCCAAAGAGCGGATCAAGCCCGGTCAGCGGACGGTCTTCGAAGACGACACGCGCAAAACCGAGATAGGCGATCTGATCACCATCCAGCCCGCCGCGACTGGCGATGACCGCAACGCTGAGGAGGGCCGCGAGCAGCAGGATGAGGAGGGGGAGGTTGGGGGTCAGAAATTGAAAATTGAAGATTGAAGATTGAAGATTGAGGGTTGGAGACGCAGGGCGAGACCGGCGTAGGGCCAGCAGGCCCAAGAGCAGGGCCAGGCCGCCGAACGCCCATTGAAACGCGGTCAAATTCAGATGCAGGGCAAGCACCGCGCTGGCAGGGAAAATGAGCAGCGCGAGGCTGAGCGGGAACGCGAGGCCCACCCGTTCCAAGAAATCGAGCGGCATGTCGGCGCATAACCAGCGCGTCAGCAGCCAGCCAGGAAGCAGCAAGACCAACCCGTACGCCAGGCTGACCGCGGCCGCAGGCGGCAGCCGTGTCAGCAGATGCGATAGAGCCAGGAGCAATAGAAAGAGAAATGAAACGGCGCTCACAGGCAGCGCGCGCAGGCGTGTCCAGATCATAGCGTGAGCGATTGTAACACGCCGCGGGGAAAGTGCAAAGTGAAAACAATGGACAATGAAAGCTGAATGATGAATACGAGGTTCCTCATTCCTCATTCAGCGTTCCTCATTCCTCATTCAGCGTTCCTCATTCCTCATTCAGCGTTCCTCATTCCTCATTCAGCGTTCCTCATTCCTCATTCAGCGTTCCTTATTCCTCATTCCTCCTCAGCCCCACGGCCAGGATGGCGACGCCGACCAAACACAGGCCAGCGCCCACGCTCAAGGCCAGGGGGGCGCCCCAGGCGCTGGCGCCGGCGCCGATGAGCAGGCCGCCGAAACGGCCGGCGCCGATGGTCAGCAGGGTGTAGAAGCCGAGGACGCGGCCGCGCAGTTCGTCGGGCGTCTGCAACTGCACCAGGGTGTTGGTGAGGGCCTGCGACATGACGAACGCCGCGCCGCCGACCGCCAGCAGCAGGGCCGACAATGCAAACGTGGACGACAGGGCGAAGGCAATCTGGCTGAGGCCGAAAACCAGGCTGGCGCCAATCAGCAGGGGCAGGCGCCGCGCGGCCCGGCTGCCGGCCGCGACCAGGCCGCCGCCCACTGCGCCCGCGCCCACGGCGGCCATCAGCAGACCCAGCCCGGTGGCATCCACGTGCAGAACCTCGCGCGCAAACACAGGCACAATCACGTAGGGGGCAAAGACCAGGCCGCACAGGCTGAGGATGCCGATGAGACGCAAGAGGGTTGGTTGGCGCCGCAAGTAGTCAATCCCCGCGGCCACGCTGCCGCGCAGCGACCCGTGGCGGCTCCGCGCGGCCGGGAAGGGCAGCCGCAGGCGCAGCAGGGTGAGAATGACAAGGCTAAAACTGGCCGCGTTGACGCCAAAACAGCCAGCCTCGCCCACCTGGGCAATCAGGATGCCGGCGAGCGCGGGGCCAATCACGCGCGCGGCGTTGAAGGCCGCCGCGTTCAATCCCACGGCATTGGCCAGATCCGCCGGCCCCACAATTTCCAGCAGGAGCGTCTGCCTGGCCGGTACGTCCAATGAACCGAGCGCACCCAAGACGAACTCGAGCGCGATGATGTGCCAGACCTGGATCACGCCGCGCGCGGTGAGCACGGTCAGGATCAGCGCCTGCAAGAGCAGTCCGCTCTGTGTGAAAATGACCAGCCGCCGGCGCGGGACGCGGTCGGCCAACGCCCCGCCCAGCAGGGTGAGGGGAATGACCGGCAGCAGCGGCAAGAACCAGGTGGCGCCGAGAGCCAGCGCCGAGCCGGTCAGCCGATAGACCAGCCAGCTCTGCGCGGTCGTTTGCATCCAGGCGCCGCTCTGTGAAAGCAGTTGGGCAGTCCAAAAGCGGCGAAAAGCCGGATTGCGCAGCGCGCCAAAAAGATGAGTCACGAGAACCATCCTATCGAGCGGCATCGCCCGTAACACACACCTCCGACTTGTACCGTTGGCTACAATGCGCAAGCCCCTGTGGGGCTGTGCAACCGATCGCCGTCGCATCGAAGTCAGGCCTACGGCCGGCCCACGCGACCAGCCTCAGTTCAATGCAAAGATGCAAGGGAGAGCGGTCGCGCTCAATCCACTTCAGCGAGTTTGGCGTATCAGACGCCCGGTTAATTCGGCGGCGAATCCCACCATCCGCCAACTGTCGGCTCCCACCATC
>JBGAVB010000359.1:0-3184 GCA_044228345.1 Anaerolineae bacterium
GGCCAGCGGCGGGCCGCCCTGCACCACCATCTGTTCGATGGCCTGCGCCGTCTCTTCCACCGTGCGACAGGCGACGTACGTCGTGCGGAACGGATAGGCGCGGCGGTCGAGCAACACCACGGCCTGCTGTTCGCGATCAAAACGCAGGGTGTTGAAGCGGTCGGCCAACAAGGCCGGGCACGGGGGAATGGCGAGCGTTCCTTGTGTATTCATAGGCGCTTGCGTCAACACTATCCAGCCGGCGCCAGGGCGGCGGCGAAGAGAGGTTCCAGCGTTTGGCGTTCATCCTGCCACGCCAGCAGCGTGTCGGGCGCCATCTCAGGCAAGGTCAGGCGCAGGAAGCGCTCCAGACCCGCCAGGTCCCAGCCAGTCAGATCGTAACGCAGGTCGCGCAGGTACTTGGTGAGCAGGCCAGGCGGCAGGTTCAGCCGCGGCGCGTAGCCCTGCGCAATGGCCTCCAGGTGCTGCAGGCCGTCGGCCTTGGCCGCGTGCAGCGCGGGAACGATGCCGCTGGCCGCCAGGTCATCCAGGCGATCACGGCGCACGGACCAGAGCGCAAAAACGAACGGCAGTCCCGTCCACTTCAGCCACTCATCGCCCAGGTCGAAGACATGCGGCACTCCGCGCCGCGCCACGCCGCGATGCAGCGAGCCTTCGATCAGCGCCTCATCGCCGATGAGCAGCGCGCCGGAGGCCCGGCTGAGCATCTCTTCCAGGTCTTGCGGCGTCACCCGCCAGCGCGGCGCCACGCCGTAGCGTTCGCGGCACAGGATCTTGAGCAGCTCCACACTGGTCGCCGAGTGATCGGTCAAGGCCACCGTGCAGCCGTCCAACTCGGCCGGGTCGGGCATCCAGCTAAAGAGCAGCACCGTTTTGACGGCGCCGAGCGTGGCGATGCCCAGGTCAGGGATGACGGCCAGGCGGTCGGCATGGCGCGCAGTTTCGATGGCCGAGATGGGCGCCAGATCAATCTCGCCGTCAATCAGCATCCGGTTGAGCGCCGTGGGCACGCCATAAACGAAGCGCACGTCGCGCCCCGCCAGGCGTTCCTGCAAGCGGTAATAAACCGGCTGCACATTCAAATAGTCAATGACACCAATGGTTAAGGTCATGTTTTTTCTCCGTACCTCTCTGTACGGTCACTCTTAGGCCTTCAAGCAGATAACCGGGTACGAGTGCAGGATTTCATCCCCTGTTACAAGGGTCAGCCTATGCTGCAAGGCTTGACAGACCAACATACGATCGAATGGATCGCGCAAGAATCTCATCCGACAGTGGATCGTTAAAGTCTGCGGGAACCGTGAACTCGCCAGCACACAGTCCGTACGGGCGTCTTATGACAATCGGCATGTTAGCCCCAGCAGGTGGCGTGGTTTTGCTGACCGGCCATTCGAAGACCCTGATAATCTGGTACAACATGTCCAGATAATCATCACTAACCTTCTCAATCTCGTTTTTCAGCAATTCTCGTGTGACTGTCATAGTGCCTCTTTTCATCTGCATTACGCCTGCTGATTCGCTGGTCGTTACAGAACTCACAGCGCGGCTTCATCCACCAGGGGGATGCGCTGAGCCTGCGCGCCGTTGGTGCGCCTGGCCTGCTTGGCCGCGACACGCGCCTGCTTGCGCCGGGCAACCAACTCGGCTTCGAGCTGTTCGATGGGCTGATCGTAGACCTTCACCACATTGTACAGCGTATCGCGTTCCGCGGGGACGCGGCCCGCCGCGACGATCAGGCGCATCAACTCCAGCTTGTCCAACTGCTCCTCAGTCGTGGCGCCGGCTTCATGGTAAATCTTCTCCTCCACCACCGTGCCGTCAATGTCATCGGCGCCAAAGTGCAGCGCCAGCTGTGCAATTGGCGGCGTCAGCATGATCCAATAGGCCTTGATATGCGGGAAATTGTCGAGCAGGATGTGGCTGACGGCCAGGGTCTTGAGCGTGTCGTGCGCAGTCGTCCAGTTGGCGCGCTGGCCCAACGCGTTGTTGTCAGCATGGAAGCGCAAGGGAATGAAGGTCTGGAAGCCGCCGGTGTCGTCCTGCAGCTCGCGCAGGCGCAGGAGATGGTCCACGCGGTGCTCGGGCCCTTCGATATGGCCGTAAAGCATGGTCGCGTTGGTGCGCAGGCCGAGCTGGTGCGCGGTGCGGTGAATCGCCAGCCAGGTGTCGCCGTCCGCCTTCTCCGGGCAGATCTTGCGCCGAATGTCCGGATGGAAGATCTCCGCACCCCCGCCCGGCATCGAGTCTAGTCCCGCAGCCATCAAGCGGCGCAGCACCTGCTCATGGCTCATGCTGGTCATCTGGGCAAAGAAATCAATCTCGACGGCGGTAAAGGCCTTGAGGTGAATCCAGGGATAGGCTTTTTTGAGCGCAGCCAGGAACTCCTCGTAATACTCGAACGGTTCGCTGGTGTGCAGGCCGCCCACGATATGGAACTCGCTCACGTTGGGCAGGGCGTCGGCGCGCACATGCTCCACGATCTCGTCCGCGTGCCAGGTATATGCGCCCGCTTCGCCCTCATCGCGCCGAAACGAGCAGAAATTACAGTGAAATGCGCACACATTCGTCGGATTGATGTGGCGATTCTGGTTGAAAAAAACATAGCGCCCGCCGTTCAGGCGCGTATTGACCAGGTCGGCCATCTGGCCGATGGTCAGCAAGTCGTGCGAGTTAAACAGACGCACCCCGTCCTCGAAGCTCAGGCGCTGGCCGGCTTCCACTTTGGCGACCAAATCGGCTAATTCGGTTGTTCGTTCAGCAACGATCATCTCATGACTCCATTTTGTTTGTATTTCATTCTTTTTGTTTACATCTGACCAGGGTGCGCCAGGGAAACCTGCTGGTAGAGCTCGTTATGGGCTTCCTCGAGCATCTCTTTGATCGAAAAAAAGACAGCCTCGGTCACGCCTAGCTCGTTCTTCTCCAGGATCACCTGCAAAGCCTCGACCACGCGCAGCACCTTGCCTTCGATCTGTTCAACGCTGGTGCCATAGAGAGTCGGCGGCACCAGGAAAACCCCCAGCGCCAGCAGCGGCCACGCCACGGAGTACCCCGTCATGACCCCGCGACTCACGCCGGGCAGAACCAACACAGCCAGCAGGAAGCTGGCGACCAAAAAGACGGTCATGACCAGGCTGCGCGTGATGGTTCGCGCCGGGCGCACATGCTTCAGCCGCCCCTGCAG
>JBGAVB010000035.1:0-12823 GCA_044228345.1 Anaerolineae bacterium
GTCTGGTCGTCCACGTCTCCCTGGCCGATCCTTTCTGCCCCTTCTTGAGCAGCGTGTGCCTGGCGGCCCGTCATCGAGCAGGAGCTTGATCCCATGGCAGCGCTCAGCCGCGACAACACATCCCTGACTCCGCGGGTCGTCTGTGCCTCGCAGGTTTACGCGCAGGTGTTGACCCCGAACGGCGCCATCTATCAACGCTCCGCCAACTTGAAAGATGTAGATCAGATTCTGCCCATCAGCCAGGAGATGTTGGACCAAAATCTGCAAGGGCGCAGCGGCTACTACACCTTACATCAGCAAGGGACGCCAATTCACATTTACTCCATGCCCATTCATCGCCCCGATGGGAAAATCGTTGGGGTGCTGCAGATCGGCCAGTCGCTGGTGGATGTGCAGAGCACGCTCGGCCGCGTGCGCACGGCGCTCTACGTGGTCAGCCTCTTGGGTGTCTTTGCTACGACGTTGGGCGGCACACTGCTCGCCCGCTCCGCGCTGCGCCCCATCAACGAGATTACCGCGACGGGCCGCCGCATCGGCCGCACCGAACACCTGGCCGAACGCATCGCCATTCCGAACACCGGCGACGAAGTCAGCCGCCTGGCTGAAACCTTTAACGAAATGCTCGCGCGCCTCGATCAGCTTTTTCAAACACAACAGCGGCTGGTGGGCGATGTGTCGCATGAGCTGCGCACGCCGCTGACCACCATTCTAGGCAACATAGACCTGTTGAAACGGGGCGCGATTGATGACCGGGAACTTCGCCAGGAAGCCCTGAGCGAAATCGAAACCGAAACCAAGCGCATGACCCGCATGGTGGGCGATCTCCTGCTGCTGGCGCAGGCTGATGCGGGTCATGCTTTGCACCGCGTGCCGGTGGAGCTAGATACCCTGCTGCTAGACGTGTTTCGGCAAGGCCTGGTCATGGCGCAGGGAAAAGTAGAGCTGCGGCTGTTGCACGAAGACCAGGCGCAGATCATGGGCGACGTGGACCGCTTGCGCCAGTTGTTGCTCAATCTGGTGGACAACGCCATCAAATACACGCCGGCTGGCGGCAAGGTGACTCTGGCCCTCTATCGTGAGCAGGGCCACGTGCGTATCGAAGTGGCGGACAATGGCCCCGGCATCGCAGACAAGGATCTGCCGCACATCTTCGAGCGTTTCTACCGGGCCGACCGCGCGCGCTCACGTCAACTGGGGGGCAGCGGTCTGGGGCTGTCCATTGCTCAATGGGTGGCACAGGCGCACGACGGCGAGATACAGGTGCAAAGTGAGGTGGGCGCAGGCAGCACCTTCACGCTGCGGCTGCCGCTGGATGACAAACTTCCGACGTCGTGAAGACTGCCGGAAGCCGTAAGCAGAAAGGAGAGGCAATGAGTGGGGAGGATATCGAGGCCAGGATTGGCAATCTCCTGAGCAAATTGGGGCTTACGATCGCCCTTGCGGAATCGTGCACCGGTGGGCAGATCGGCAATCGGCTGACCGATGTGGCCGGCAGTTCTGCTTACTTCTTGGGCAGCGCCGTGACCTATGCCTATTCCGCTAAGGAGCACGTGCTGGGCGTAGATCACACAACGCTGCTGAGCAAAGGCGCGGTCAGCGCCGAGGTTGCAAGCCAAATGGCGCACGGCGCGCGCCGAGTCTTTGGCGCAGATATCGCGGTCTCGGTCACGGGCATCGCCGGGCCAGGCGGCGGCACACCAGACAAGCCGGTTGGCCTGGCGCACCTTCATCTGTCGGCGCCGGGGGCCGAATGGGCCGAGCGGCATGTGTGGCAAGAGGATCGCGTCGGCAACAAGCGCCTATCGGCAAATGCTGCCTTGGCGCTGATTCTGCGCTACCTGGAGCAGCAAGTGCTGGAGGCAGAGGAGAACCAGTCAATGGCAGCAGAGACAGCGGACAGCCGCTCAGGTGATGAAGCAAACCGCCAGCCAGGCGCCGCGGCCAGGCCCTCCGCCACTTGGACGGCCGTCGCGGTGGATGCGTGGCGCACGCCCGATGGGCAAGTCCATCCGCGCGCCTTTGCCTGGCGGGGTGAGATGCACGTGGTGACGGCCGCCGGCCGCCGTTGGATTGAGACCATCGAAAATGACTCGTGGCACTGCGTCCTTGTGCAAACCGCCTTGGGCGATACGTTCGAGCTGCGTTATCAGCCCAATACCGACCGCTGGATGGTCTCTGGGACCTGGCTGCGGCCGCGGCTGGCTTGATGCAACGCGCCCATCGCCTCGGTCGCGCTAGGCATGATCGAAATCTTTTCATTTAGATAGTCCTGTGGTATAATCGCGACAATTGTCACAAGGCTTACAGGTTGGTTTGCTACACTGTGGTGGAGCCAATGCCTTTGTCAATCCCACTCCGTTAACCTGGTGAGGACGCCTATGAATTTAGAAACCTATGCGTTTGTCGGAATCCTCTCAGCCGTCGGTATTGGCTTCCCTATTGTTGGTTTACTCGTGGCCTGGCTCTTGCGCCCCAAGAAACCAAATCCAATCAAGAAATCTACCTATGAGTGCGGCGTCGAAACGATGGGTGATACTTGGGTTCAGTTCAAGGCCCAATACTATCTCTTTGCTTTGATTTTTGTCATCTTCGACATCGAAGCCGTCTTCCTCTTCCCATGGGCCGTAGCGTACGGACGGCTTGACCTGTGGGCGCTGCTTGAGGTGGTGATCTTCATTGTGATTCTAGTGGGCGGCCTGGCCTACGCCTGGCGTAAGAATGCGTTGGAGTGGCAATAATGGACATTATTCTCGATCCGTCTCGCCTCGGTGAATGGCTGGAAGGTGTCCTGGTTGGCTGGGGACTGCCGCAAGGTCTGGCTGTCTTCATCAACCTGGCGATCGGCGCCACCGTCATCCTGATCTTTGCGCTGACCCTGGTCTTGGGCCTGATCTGGCTGGAACGCAAGGTGGCAGGTCGCATCCAGGACCGCCTCGGCCCGAACCGCGCTGGCCCCTACGGACTGCTGCAAACCATCGCCGATGCCATGAAGCTGCTGACCAAAGAGGACATCACGCCTAGCGCCGCCGATAAGGTGACGTTCAACATTGCGCCGATCCTGGCCGCTTTGTCGGCGCAGACATGAACATCGGCGCGCTCTACATCGTGGCCCTCGGCTCCATCGCCATCATGTCGGTTCTGATGGCCGGATGGGGCTCAAACAACAAATATGCGCTGCTGGGTGGATTCCGCGTCGTGGCGCAGTTGCTGAGCTACGAAGTGCCGATGATTCTCGCCATTCTGAGCGTGGTCATTGTGGCGGGCACCATGTCCATGAACGGTATCGCCCTGGTGCAGGGTGGGATGGCCGGCTTCGGTTGGTACGTCTTCATCATGCCCTTGTCATTCATGCTCTACTTCGTTTCTGCCCTCGCCGAGGGCGAACGCACGCCTTTCGACCTGCTTGAAGCCGAGTCAGAAATCGTCTCCGGCTACAACGTCGAGTACAGCGGCATGAAGTTCGCCTGGTTCTACCTGGCGTTTTTCTTGAACACCTTCATCCTCAGTTCCATTGCCACCACTCTCTTCCTGGGGGGTTGGCAAGGCCCGTTTGTGGAACAGGTGCCGCTGCTGGGGATCGTTTACTTCGGCATCAAGGTCGTCTTTGTGATGTACCTCAACATGTGGGTGCGCGCCACCTTCCCACGGCTGCGGATTGATCAGATGATGAATCTCGCCTGGAAGGTGATGGTGCCCCTGGGCCTGGTGGCCGTCTTCACCGTCGCGCTGGCCATCAAGCTGCCTGGCGGCCCCGTCGTTCAAGCCATTGTCATGGTTGTCTTGCAGCTGATAGGCCTGGTCGCAGGTCTTAGCGTGGTTGGGCGCTCGCTGCGGCTGGCCGCGCAGGGTGGTTCCACCCGCATGCCGGCGTTTTCGGATACAATCGCTCCCCCGGCGGTGCGCGTCTGACATGACACCGGGACTGGGTCGCCGCAAGTTGCCAGTCCCGGTTTTAGTTTGTTTTCGGAGGAGTCTCTATGCCCACTCTCCCCTTTCCGTTGCCAACGGTTGAGCAAGCCGTTTTTCTTGGCATTGCAGCTTTCATTGTCGCGGCGGCCTTGCTCACTGTCCTGCTGCGCAACCTGTTTCATGCATCACTCTGCCTGACCGCCGCTTTTTTTGGCGTCGCCGGCGTCTACATCTTGTTGCAGGCTGAATTCCTGGCCGTCACCCAGGTGCTCGTCTACATCGGCGCCATTGCCACGCTGATCGTCTTCGCCATCATGTTGAGTCGCGGCATCACGAGCCAGGCTGGACGCCTCAATGCGCAGTGGTCGGCTGTCGCGGCGGGCGCCGTCTTTCTTTTCATCTTTCTAACCTCCATCCTGCGCGGCATTACGTGGCCCACGACGACCGAGGCCGTACCCACGGATGCCATTGCCCGCCTCGGCGCGGATTTCGTTGGCAGCTACCTGGTGCCTTTTGAAGTGGTTTCGGTCCTGCTGCTGGTCGCGCTCATCGGTTCGATCATGATCGCCCGCGAACGGGCCTAGGCGAGAAAGCGAGAGATTCTCATGATCCCACTTTCCTGGTATCTCACCCTGGCGGCCGCTCTCTTTGTCATCGGCCTCTTTGGCGCCCTGGCCCGCCGTAATGCGGTCGGCGTGCTGATGGGCGTCGAGTTGATTCTCAACGCTGTCAACATCAACCTGATCGCCTTCTGGCGCTATGGCAACCCGATGCAGCTGACCGGTCAGCTCTTTTCGATTTTTGTCATCGCGGTCGCCGCGGCTGAGGCGGCCGTCGGCCTGGCGTTGATCATTGCCATCTATCGCATTCGGGGCACCGTAAACCTCGACGAACTCGATACGCTCAAAGGCTAAAGGAAGCAGCCTGTCAGACGCTGGCGTCCGGCATCTGCAAACGGCGACAATCATCATGGCACGTACACAGAGTAAGCGCCCAACCAAACCCCTAACCGCTGCTGACCTTGAACAAGGGTACCAGCGAGCTGTTGAATACCTGAACAAAGGCGGCTATGGCAACGCCGGCAAGCTGTTCCGCCAGATTGAGGCCGCGCAGCCCGGTTACCAGGATGCCGCGGCCCTCATTCGCATCTGCGACGAGGGCAAACGTGCACAGAACTTCGTCCAGTGGACTTCGGCCAGCTTCACCATCGTCGTCTTCTGTATCCTGTGGTTCGTTTGGCGCCAGACCGATTTTTGGACACTGGTCATCTGCGGCATCGCCTTGATTATCTCGATCGGCCTGGCGCAGCAGATCTATGCCCGCTTCCTGGCTCCGCGGCCGGAACAGAATCAATGATGAGCTCTTGTTTTATGTCAATTAATAGTAAACGAATGCGTTTGGACTTGACCGTCGCCAATCCCCGGCCAACCCCCGCCTCAACTAACGGAAGTCGAGGTTACTCATGCTCAATCTCTCGTGGCTGATTCCCGTCTTTCCGCTGCTGGCATTTGCCATCATTGTCCTGGTCACCAATCAGGATGAGACGCGCGCGACCGCGAGCCTCAAGAAGCTCAGTTCCACCATCGCCATTGGCGCCATGGCGGTAGCTTGGCTCTTCTCGCTCATCGTTGTCGTCATCCCGACGCTGGCAAACTACCTCGCGTATTCTGAGACGCCAGGGCAGTTCCCGTTGCTCGAGATCCCAACCGGCCAGGCCAGTTTCCCATACTTCGGGGTTGCCGTAGACCCGCTGACAGCCGTCATGCTCTTTATGGTGCCTTTTGTCTGCCTCATGATTTTCATCTATGCCCGCGGATACATGACTTGGCCGCACCATCTTGATCCCAGCCAGGCCTACACGACGCAGGATGCTGTCTCGAAAGAGCTTGACCCGCGCTACAGCCGCTTCTTTGCCTACATCTCGCTCTTTGCCGCCGGCATGTTGGGCCTGGTGGTCGCCAACAATCTCTTCATGCTCTTCGTCTTTTGGGAGTTGATGGGGTTGTGTTCCTACCTATTGATCTCGTTCTGGTTCGAGAAGAAGTATTGGAACCCCAACCAGATCACGCCCAAAGGCGCTGGCCTCAAGGCCTTCCTCACGACGCGTATCGGCGACACCATCATGTTCAGCGGCATGGCTCTGCTCTTTGTCCATGCAGGTACGCTCAACTTCGATGAGATTTTCCGCACGCCGGTCATCACACACCTGGCTGAAACCATGGTGCCGGGCCTGGGCATCTCCTGGGCTGCCCTCACGGCCTTCCTCATCTTCTGGGGCGCCATGGGCAAAAGTTCGCAGTTCCCGCTGCATGTCTGGCTGCCAGACGCAATGGAAGGCCCGACGCCTGTCAGCGCCTTGATCCATGCGGCCACGATGGTGTCGGCCGGCGTTTATCTCATCATCCGCATGTTCCCGCTTTTCCATGCCGCGGCCGAAGGCGCGCCGTGGGTGCTCAATTTCGTCGCCGCAATCGGCGCCTTCACCGCCATCTTTGCCGCCACCATCGCCGTGGCCCAAAACGACGTCAAGAAGGTGCTTGCCTACTCAACCATCAGCCAGCTCGGCTACATGTTTGCCGCGCTCGGCATTGGCGCGTATGTCGCAGCCACTTTTCACCTGCTGACGCATGCCTTCTTCAAGGCCCTCCTCTTCCTGGGCTCTGGCGCGGTGATTCACTCGGTAGAACACGGTGAGCATCACGTCCACGAAGCGCACGGCGGACACGACAGTCACGCGCCGGCGCATGACAGCCACGCGACCGATGACCACGGCCACGACACGCACGCGGACGGCCCCCCCTTCGACCCGCAGGACATGCTCAACATGGGCGGCTTGTGGAAACGCATCCCACGCGTCGGCTGGACTTTCCTGATCGGCGGCCTGGCCTTGAGCGGTTTCCCCATCATCACCGCCGGCTTCTGGAGCAAGGATGAGATCCTGGCCAATGCCTTTGAACTGAACTCCCTGGTCTTCTGGACGCTGGCGCTCTCGGCCTTGCTGACCGCCTTCTACACGGGCCGTCAAATCTGCTTGACCTTCTTCGGTCAGCCGCGCAGCGAAGCGGCCGCCCATGCCAGCCTGCCCACCAAGCTGGAAAAAACCGGGCTGCGTATGAACGACCTGATGACCTGGCCGCTCATGCTGCTCGCCGTTTTCGCGGTGGTCGGTGGTTGGGTCGGCATCCCGGAGAAGTTCCCCGTGCTCGGCGGTCTGCTGCACAACCCGTTCGAGCACGTCATCGGCAGCCTGGAAGAAGCGCTGACGCATGCCCTTCACGCGCCGGAGTTCAACACCTTCCCGCTCATGATCTCGATCATCGCCGCGCTCGGCGGCCTGACCCTGGCCTGGTTGGTGTACGGCGTGCGCCCTCTCAAGGCCGGCGAGGTTGATCCAGTCAAACGGCTGCTCGGACCGATCTGGACGGTGCTCAACCGTAAGTATTACATAGACGAGCTGTATATGGGAACCGTGGTCGCCTTCACCCGTTGGCTGGCCGAGATGGCTTTCCGCTTTGACAATCGCTGGATCATTGATCCCATCGTCAACGGCGTCGGTCGCCTGGGACGCCTGCTGTCTGATGGCCTGCGCGCCTTCTTCGACGAGCCAATCATTGACGGCATCGTGAACGGCGTCGGCGCCTTGACCGATGCCTTCGGGCGCATTGCCCGCAAATTGCAGACAGGCCAGGGCCAAAACTATCTGTTGTTCGCCGTGATGACCATCATGCTGTTACTGGGCTTTTATCTGTACGCCTGAGCGTGCTGAACCTTGTAGGAGGAAGCTGATATGTCTTTTCCACTTCTGACCATCATCACGTTTGCGCCGCTCTTGGGCGCGCTGGTTGTCCTACTTCTGCCCAAGGATAACGAGCGCGGCATCAAGAACTGGTCAGTGCTGATTAGTCTTGTGCCGCTGGCGCTGTCCGTCTTTCTTTGGTTTGCCTATGCCAATACCAGCGGCGGCTACCAGTTCCAGGAAGTTCACAGTTGGATACCGCAGCTAGGCGCATCGTACCACATGGGCGTGGACGGCCTCAGCGTGCCCCTCATCTTCCTGACCGCGCTGTTGACCACGCTGGGGCTTTACTACTCCAGCTTCACGATCAAGCGCCGCGTCAAGGAATTCTTCTTGCTCTTCCTGCTGTTGGAAATGGGCATGTTCGGGGTGTTTGTCTCGCTGGACTACGTGCTCTTCTACGTCTTCTGGGAAATTGGCCTGGTGCCGATGTACTTCCTCATCGCCATCTGGGGCCAGCCCAAAGACCGACCGCAGTACGCCGCGATCAAGTTCTTCATCTACACCCTGATTGGCTCCGTCGCCATGTTGTTGGCTATCCTGGGGGTCTACTTCGTCACCGGCACCTTTGATATCGTGGAGGCGGCCAAAGCCAAGCCCTTTGCAAACGATATTTTCCTGGGAAGCCTCGCCTTCTGGGCCTTCTTCCTGGGGTTCGCCATCAAAGTGCCCAGCTTCCCATTCCACACCTGGCTGCCTGACGCCCACACCGCGGCGCCCACAGCCGGCTCGGTCATTCTGGCCGGCGTCCTCCTGAAGCTCGGCGCCTACGGCTTCCTGCGCATCGTGCTGCCCACCCTGCCCAACGCCTTCAAGGCATGGTCGCTCGTCATCGTAGCCCTCGGCGTCATCAGCATCATTTACGGCGCGTTCGTCTGCATGGCCCAGTGGGACCTCAAACGCCTCATCGCCTACTCATCCGTGAGCCACATGGGCTACGTCATGTTGGGCATTGGCGCGGCTGCCTTTGGCGTAGGCGCCACCGAACAGGCCACCATCAACAGCCAGGCCATGGCGATCAACGGCGCGGCCCTGCAGATGTTCAACCACGGGATCATCACTGGCGGACTGTTCTTCCTCGTCGGCATCATCTACGAACGCGCCCATACCCGTGAACTCAAGAAGTTCGGCGGCCTGAGCGCCAAACTCCCGTACTTCTACGGCATCATGCTCGTGACAGCCTTCGCTTCCTTGGGGCTGCCCGGATTGGCTGGCTTCTGGAGTGAGTTCCTGGTCTTCCGCGGCGCGTTCGATCTGGTCAAGGTCTACGCCGCCGTCGGTGTGATCGGCATCGTCATCACCGCAGCCTACATCCTGTGGAAAATTGTCCAATTCATGTTCCTGGGCGATTATGACCCGCACAAGGTGGATCACTGGACGAATCTGACCACGGGCCAGGAAGAGCACGATCCAAGCGACATGGCGATGTTCGAAAAGGTCACGATGTGGCCCTTGATCGCCTTCATGGTGCTTTTCGGCGTTTATCCAACGCCGTTGCTCAACTTCTTCAATCGGGCCGCCAATGAACTCTTACAACGGCTCATGTAGCCGAAAGGAGCGCTGATCGTGAACCCTCTGCTGCTCCTGGCACCTGAATTGGTTCTTTTCCTGGCCGGGCTGGTCATCTTTTTGCTCGACCTGATTCAACGCGATACCCCGCGCACGTCCAACACCTTCCAGGGAGTGGCCCTCGTGGGGCTTGTCGTGGCCCTGGTTGCCAGCCTGGCTCTGTTGGGACAAAACACCACGGCGCTGACGATGATGACCGTGGATAGCTTCGCGGCTTTCTTCAAAGTGCTCGTCATCATCGCGATGATCCTGGTGGTGGCCGGCGCGGGCAATTACATGAAAGCGCGCAGTCGTCACCAGGGTGAATTCTATGCCATGCTCATGGCCGCCACCCTGGCCATGGCGATTGCCGTCAGCGCCAACAACCTGGTGCTGATCTATCTCGGCATGGAATTCCTCAGCATCACATCGTATGTGTTGGCTGGATTCATCCGGGACGATAAGCGGTCAAGCGAAGCCGCGATCAAATACTTCCTGTATGGCGCGGTTGCGTCCGGCGTGATGCTCTATGGCCTCTCGCTGCTCTACGGCGCCACGGGATCCGTGTACTTGACCGACATCGCAGCCGCGTTCAAAAACACCAAAAACCTGACCGCCACGTTGGGTCTGCCCGCTGCCATCCTGGTGATTACCGGTTTTGGCTTCAAAGCCAGTCTCGCGCCGTTCCATCAATGGGCGCCAGACACCTACGACGGCGCGCCGACGCCTGTCACGGCCTTCCTGTCCACCGCGTCGAAGGCGACAGGCTTTGCGCTGCTCATGCGCGTCTTGTTGGTCGCCCTGCCTGCCGCGCAGGCGCAGTGGACTCCCATCCTGGCTGGCATTTCCATGGCCACGATGACGCTGGGCAACCTGGCCGCGCTGCGTCAGACGAATGTCAAACGCCTGCTCGCCTACTCCAGCATCGCTCAAGCGGGTTACATCTTGATTGGCCTCGTCGCCGCCACCGCGGCGCCGGGCAAGGCCTTCAACGGCGTCAACGGCGTGCTGATCTATCTGTTCGCCTATCTCTTCACCAATGTCGGCGCCTTCATCACCGTGACGGCGGTCGAAGATGCCACCGGCAGTGTTGAACTCAAGGATTGGTCGGGCCTTATTACCCGCCAACCCTTCCTGGCGATCATGATGCTCATTTTCATGCTCTCGCTGGCCGGCATTCCACCCACCGGCGGCTTCTTGGGCAAGTTCTTCGTGTTCGGCGCGGCTGTCCAAAGCCAGGTGTTCGCACTGGCTGCGGTCGCAGTGGTCAATGCCGGAATCGCCGTGTTCTACTACTTGAACGTCGTACGCGCCATGTTCTTTGAACCACAGGGAGCGCAGACGGCATTCAAGGTATCGCGGCCCGTCCAGGCAGTCATTGCCGCGGCCGCCATCATGACGTTGGTGTTGGGTCTCTACCCTGGCCCCTTTATCCAGTGGGCCACTCAGGCCGTGCTGCCCATCTTCGCGTCGCTCTAAACCGCCCACCCAGTGGGCCAATGGCAGGCAACTGCGGTGCGGCAGCGACAACCCAGCCGCCTAACGCGCGGCTTGGTTAGCGGCGTCACGGTATTGACAAAACATCCCCTCAACATTCCCCCCTGTGCATAGGAGCGCGGGACACCGTGCTCCTACATTTATATCATATATGAGAAATAGTGTATGCGACGCATCTGGCGTAATTATCGCTTCGAAATCGTTCTCGCTGTACTGATTCTGCTTGGATTCTTTCTCCTCGTAGAGCGTTTCAACATCCGGCAGACCGTGTGGTTATGGTTGAGCGCTGCAGGACGCGGGGTGATCAACGGTATTGCTGGGGCCATCACAGGCTTGTTCGATTTCCTGGCAAACCGTACAGCTTCCGATCTCACGGGCCTCGGCTTGATTGTGGTTGCCGCTGGCCTGCTCATCTGGCGCACCCGCTGGCGCATCATCCGCTCACCGGCCTGGTCAGACAAAGCCTGCCCGAGGTGTGGCCAAGAACTCCATCGCATCCACCGCGCGCCGGGTGATCGCCTGATTGGATGGTTCTTGCCGGTGCGGCGCTATTTGTGCAAAAACCCTGATTGTGGGTGGACCGGCCTGCGCATCAACACATCCCACCGCACGCGCCGGAAATCAACAGCCACGAGCGAAGACAGCACTGATCTAGCTTGAGAATAGGCCGCGGATGGCCTGTTTTCATTCCCGGTTCTGCCCCTGGGGCATGAGTAACTGGTCTGAATTCCAGGCTCCGCATATCACAAGGTTGAACCTGTGCACCTCAGTCAGTTGAGTTTTGTTCTAACCGACGCCATCCAATACGGTTTGGGCGATCCCGACATCCGTGTCATTACCGCCGACTCACGGCAGGTGCTGCCGGGCGCGCTCTTTGTGGCCGTGGGCGGCGTCAACGTGGACGGCCATCACTACATCGGCCAGGCGTTGATGCAGGGCGCGGTCGCCATCGTGGGTGAGCGCCCGCCGGAAGAGCTTGACGCCTTCCGCGAGGACGTTCCTTATCTGCAGGTGGAAAACAGCCGCAGCGCGTTGGCCTGGCTGTCCGCGGCCTGGCATGATTTCCCCGCGCGCAAGCTGACTGTGATCGGCGTCACCGGCACGGACGGAAAAACGACCACGAGCACCCTCATTGCGCACATCTTGCGCAGCGCTGGTCGCAAGGTTGGCCTTGTCACCACGGTGCAGGCTGAAATTGGCGGGCAGGCGCTCGATACCGGCTTACACGTCACGACGCCGGACGCACCAGACACGCAGCGCTACCTGGCGCAGATGGTCGCCGCGGGCTGCGACGTGGCCGTGCTCGAAAGCACCTCGCATGGTCTGCATCAGCGCCGCGTGGACGCCTGCGAGTTCGATATCGCCATCGTGACCAACATCACGCACGAGCACCTGGATTATCACGGGACGTGGGACAATTACGCCGCGGCCAAAGCCATCCTGTTTCAGCACTTGAGCGCCTCGGTGGACAAGCCAGGTATCACCAAGACGGCCATCCTCAATGTCGAGGATGCCAGTTTTCCCCTCTTGGACGCCGTTCTGAGCCAGGGACGGCCCGACGTGCGGCGGCTCACCTACGGCTTGCACAACGGAGCCATTCAAGCAGCCGAGGTGGTGCACGCGCCTGATCGCACCGCGTTCACGCTCGACCTGGGTCACAGCATCTACGAACTGGGTCTGACGGCCGACGGACTGCAGAGTCAGATGACGACCAGCCTGATCGGTGATTTCAACATCTACAATATCCTGGCCGCGGTCTGCGCCGCCCTGGCTTTAGGTGTTCCCCTGGCTGTGGTGCGCGCGGCCATCGCCAGCTTCACCGGCGTCGTGGGCAGGATGGAGCGCATTGATGAGGGGCAGCCGTTCCTGGCGATCGTGGATTTTGCCCACTCGCCGGTTTCCCTGCAGCGCGCCCTGGAAACCGTCCGCCCCTTGGTGGCGCCCGACGGTCGCCTGATCGCCGTGTTCGGCTCAGCAGGTCTACGTGACCGCGGCAAACGCTATTTGATGGGGCATATCAGCGGCCGCCTGGCCGATCTGACAATCATCACGGCGGAGGATCCACGCACGGAA
>JBGAVB010000360.1:0-3179 GCA_044228345.1 Anaerolineae bacterium
AACCTGCCCGGCACCGAGATCACCATCGGCGCCGACACTGCGCTGAACAACATCGTGAACGCGATCGACAAGATCAAATACACCGCGGGCGCCGCGCACCGCGCGTTCATCGTGGAGGTGTTCGGCCGGCGCTGCGGCTACCTGGCCATGATGAGCGGCCTGGCCACAGGCGCCGAACGCGTCTATTTGCCTGAGGAAGGCATCACACTGCGCGATCTGGAAGCCGATCTGGGCGAGATGACCCAGGCATTTAAGCACGGCAAGCGGCTGAGTCTGGTGATCCGCAACGAAAACGCCAATCCGTTGTACACCGCAGGTTTCATTTGTTCCCTATTCGAGCAAGAGGGCGGCGGCCTCTTCGATGTGCGCCAGGCCATCTTGGGCCATATGCAGCAAGGCGGCGACCCTTCGCCGTTCGACCGCATTCAGGCCACGCGGCTGGCTGCGCGCTGCCTGGCCTTCCTGGTCGAAGAAGCCGGAAAGGGCGCAGCGACGGGCGCGGTCATCGGGATGCAGAACGGCCATGTCACGATCCACGACATGGATGAGATGCCCGCGCTGGCTGACCGCGCGAACATGCGGCCCAAAGAGCAGTGGTGGTTGGATCTGCAGCCGATTGCGCGGCTGATGACTCAACTCAGCGACGCCGCTGAAGACGGCGTGTGAAGCCTGAGCGCAGAGAATTCTCACACGAAGCCACGAAGACGCGCACGAAGACACGAAGAAATCGGTTTGGGTCTCAGTGTCTTTGTGTGGGTCATTGATTCGGTTCTGAGTTTTATGGGTTAGGGAGGGTTATTCTCATGTCAACGTTGAAAGATCTCATGCCGGCTGGCGTCGTCGTGGGCGACGATGTGCAGAAGGTATTTGCTTACGCCAAAGCGCATCATTTCGCGCTGCCCGCGGCCAACTGCACAGGCACCAACACGGTGAATGCCGCGCTGGAGACCGCCGCGGAGCTGGATGCGCCAATGGTCATCCAGTTTTCCAACGGCGGTGCGGCATTCTATGGGGGCAAAGGGTTGAGCAACAGCGGCCAGCGCGCCGCGATTGCCGGGGCCATCGCGGGAGCCATGCACGTCCATCAGCTCGCTGAAGCGTACGGCGCACGGGTGCTGGTGCACACGGATCACTGCGCCAAGAAGCTGCTGCCCTGGGTGGACGGCCTGTTGGACGCCGGTGAGGCGTACTACAAGACGCACGGCAAGCCTCTCTTCAGTTCGCATATGCTCGATCTGTCAGAAGAACCGCTGCCCGAGCTCGTGGAGATTTGCAAACGCTACCTGGAGCGCATGAGCAAGATGGACATGACGCTTGAGTTCGAGCTGGGCATCACCGGCGGTGAAGAAGATGGCGTGGACAACACCGGCGTCAGCAGTTCCCGGCTTTACACACAGCCGTCAGAGGTTGCCTACGCGTATGAGGAGCTAATGAAGGTCAGCCCTCGCTTCACCATCGCCGCGGCGTTCGGCAATGTGCACGGCGTTTACAAGCCGGGCAACGTGAAGCTGCGTCCGGTGATCCTGCATAACTGTCAGGTGTACATCCAGGAGAAGTACGGCACGCCGGAAAACCCGCTCAACCTGGTTTTCCACGGCGGCTCTGGTTCCACCCTGGCTGAGATCCGCGAAGCGGTCTCTTACGGTGTGGTCAAAATGAACATTGACACCGACCTGCAATGGGCCTTGTGGGAAGGCATCAAGAATTACTATGTCAAGAACGAAGGCTACCTGCAAGGGCAGATCGGCAACCCGAAAGGCCCGGACGAGCCGAACAAGAAGTATTATGACCCACGCATCTGGCTGCGCGCGGGCGAGGAAGGCTTCAAGGCGCGGCTGCGGCAGGCCTTCGAGGAACTGAACGCAGGCGCTTGAGCAGCGCCGCCTCCCCCCGCGTGAGATGACACGGCATCCCCAACAGTTTTTTGCTACAGGGGACAGTCTAGACAGGATTGACAGGATTGACAGGATTCTTGCTCTTGCGACGAGGAAGCCCATCGTCGCAAAGGATGGAATATCTTGTGAATCGTGTCAATCCTGTCTGTATAACGTTCGGCAAGATTCATCACATCCCTGGCTGTCAAATGCGCGATAATCCCATGGGTTGACGGAGTCAAGAGTCAACGCAAACACAGACAGGAGATTATGAAGAAATGAAACGTTTTGTCCTTCCCCTTCTGCTGCTGACCAGCCTGCTGCTGGCGGCATGCGGCGGCGGTTCAACGGCGGCGCCTACGAGTGCGCCTGAACAGACCGCGCCGACCAGCGCGCCGGAAGTCAAGCCAACCACGGCCGCCGCGACCGACGCGCCCGCCGCAGCTGCCGCCACCACCGCGGCCACTGCGGCCACTGCCACCACCGCACCCGCAGCCACTGCCGCGCCGGCAGCAACCCAACCGGCCGCGCCGGTGCTGCCCGTGGGCGATCCAAAGGCTGTCGTGATCAAGGCAATCAAGGCGCAGCTCACGGCCGGGCCGAGTCGCACGCTGACCCTGGTGGAAACCAGCGATAGCAAAACCCAGTTGACGTCAGAGATGGTGCTGCCCGACCGCTGGCACATTGTAATGGACAGCGACGGCAAGCGCGTGTCTGAGACGATCATCATCAGCGACACGATGTGGACACGCACGGGCGACGGCGCATGGAACAGCAGCCCCGGCGGCGCCGCGTTGCTGGCGATGATGGGCGAGAAAGAGATTGACGCCACCACAAATTCCATCACCGACGTCAAGCTCGTCGGCCCCGAGCTGCTGAACGGTACGCCCACCTGGATCTACACCTTTACTTCCGACCGCGCCGATTTGGGCGTCACGAGCCAGGTCAAGATCTGGATCGGCGCGCTCACCGGCCTGCCCCTGCAGCAGCAGGCCGAAGGCGAAGTCGGGGGCGTCAAGAGTAAAACCACGCAGACGATCACCTACGACCCCAGCATCAAGATCGAGGCCCCGGCGAAGTAGGGTTTTTGCCTTCCGCCCGCCGAAGCGACTATGCCGTGAAACAGGACTGCCGGAGCCTACCAGACTTCGGCAGTCTTGTAGTTTGACAAGGCCGTTAGCTACGGTAAACTGGCGCGACGCAATGCCATTAGCCAGCCAGAGAGACGTATGACGCAGACCGACCTGTTCGACGACCGTGATTTCTACCCCACGCTGCTTCAATTAGCGGTGCCCATCGCCATGC
>JBGAVB010000361.1:0-3175 GCA_044228345.1 Anaerolineae bacterium
GGAGGCCGCCCAGGACAATCAAGCGGCGGTCGAGGCCGAGCTGGCTGGCGCGCGGCGTCAACGGACCCTGCTGCAGGCGCTGGCCGCGAACCCGTTGGCGCTGCGCAGCCAGGCCAACAGCACACACGCGGCCTACCAGCAGGCCGAAGCCGCGGTGCATCTGGCCCAGGCGCGCCTGGCCGCAGCCCAGGCCGGTCCGCGCCCTGAGGATCTGGCCGTGGCGCAGGCGCAAGTAGCCCAGGCCGAGGCCGCCGCAGCTTACCTCCAGGCGCAGCTGGCCCGCCTCACCCTGCATGCGCCGCGCACGGGCATTGTGTTGGAGCAGGCTGCGCGCGTGGGCGAACTGGCCGCGCCCGGCGCGGTTCTTCTGCGCCTGGCGGACCTCGATCAGGTCAGTCTGAAGGTCTATGTCCCGGCCGGTCAGATCGGCCAGGTGCAGATGGGGCAAGCGCTGTCCGTGGCCGTGGACGCCTATCCAGGCGAAGTTTTCACCGCCCACGTGACTGAAATCGCCAGCGCGGCCGAGTTCACCCCCAAGACGGTGCAGAACAGCGCTGATCGCGCCAGCCTGGTGATTGCGGTCAAGCTGAGCCTGGAAAACGCCGACCATCGCCTGAAACCTGGTATGCCGGCGTCGGTGCGCTAAGAAACGAGAAGATAGAGAGCAGGCAACTCTCCTGCGCTTTCCTGGAGGTCGTGCATGACAGCGGAAGAACTGATGACCGAACTGCACAGCCGGGCGAACCCGGCCCATGTCGCGGGGATGGCGCGGTTTGGCATCAACGCGCATCAAACGCTGGGCATCTCGATCCCCGAGGTGCGCAGGCTCGCCAGGCTGGCGGGGCATGACCACGCGCTGGCGGCCGAGTTATGGGCATCAGGCATCCACGAAGCGCGCATCCTGGCCGCCCTGGTGGATCACCCGCGTTGGGTCACCGAAGAGCAGATGGAGCATTGGGTGGGCGATTTTGATTCCTGGGATGTCTGCGACCAGGTGTGCAGCAATCTGTTCGACCGCACACCCTTTGCGTGGGACAAAGCCGTTGCCTGGAGCAGCCGGCCGGAGGAGTTTGTCAAGCGCGCCGGGTTTGTGCTCATGGCGGCGTTGGCCGTGCATGACAAGTCCGCGCCTGACGCACGCTTCGAGGCTTTTTTGCCAATCATCGCGCGTGAGGCCGGCGATGCGCGCAATTTTGTGAAGAAGGCGGTCAACTGGGCGCTGCGCGGCATCGGCAAGCGCAGCCGCAAGCTCAACGCGCAGGCTGTCGCCGCCGCGCAGGCCCTGGCGCTGAGCGACAACAAGACCGCGCGTTGGGTGGCCGCCGATGCGCTGCGCGAATTGACCAGCGCGGCTGTGCAAGCGCGGCTGACCTGAAAAGGACCCGATGGCTCACACAAAGCCACCAAGAAGCTCTTGGCATCTTGGTGGCTTTGTGTGAGGGCTGACTTGAGTAAAACCCGAAACAGTGCGGGACTCCTGGTCTGCTGGCGTTGTCAGCCACGGTTGTGCATCACAGGTCAGCGCGGGTGCGGCTCATGGCCCATTGCGCTTGGAAAAGTCGGCGCTTGTCGGTATAATGTCCGTTGCAAGCACGCTTTGCCGCGTGAACCAGATACAGGGGGGTGTCGCCTCGATGGTTGCTCGTTTGATTTCACTGGTGGTCAAGCCCGACGCGCTCGCCGCGTTCATCTCCGCATCGCAGGTCGCCCTGGCGCACGCCCTGCGCGAGATGGGCGTGGTGCGCTTTGACATGCTGCAACAGGCCGATGACCCTACGCATTTCACCGTCTTGGAGATCTACGCCGACACCGAAGCCAGGGAGGCGCATTTGCGGTCGAGCCATTTTCTGAGCTGGCGTCAGCAAGTCATGCCGCTGTTGGCCGAGCCGCTGCAATCGCTCCCCGTCAACCTGGTGCCGCCCCTGCCTTATGAATTGCCCGCTCCATGAGCCAATTGCACATTGCACTCCTTTTCCATTTCAATCAAAACCTCAATCAGTTTAGCCATCTTGCCAGCCAGGCCTGCTACAAGGGGCTGCTGCACGTGCTGCGGCGGCACGCCCGCCTGCCCTTTGCCATCCACATGTCCGGCAGCCTGATGCATGCCTTGCAATGGTATGACCCGGAACCGCTGCAGCTCCTGGCTGACGGCATCAACGCCGGGCAGTTTACGCTCGTGGGCAGCACCTATGCGCAAAATGTGGCTTACGCCAGCGACGATTGGGACAATCTGCTGCAGATGGTGCTGCACCGCGATGTCATGCAGCGCAATTTCGGCGTCAGCCCGGCCATCTTCTGGAACCCGGAGCGCTGCTGGCGCCAATCCCTCGCGCCTGTGTTACGAGCGGGCGGCTATTCACACACGTTGATGGAGGGCGATTTCCTGCGCGAGGCCGGCTGTCCGCAGCCGCACGCGGTCTGGCAAACAGGACAGGGCGAGCAGGCCATCACGCTCTTCAACGACGATCAACCCCTCAAGAATGTGATCAACTACGCCATCTGGACCGGCCGCACCGGCCGCGCCCTCGACTATCTGCGCACGCTGGCCGCGCAGCCTGACAGTGACACCTACTACGTGTGGTACGCTGAGGATGCCGAGGCGACGGGCCTCTGGGGCTATGCGCGCGGCGTCCTGCCGCAATCGGCCTGGGCCAATCTCGATCGTTTGCTCACCGAGTTGGAGCAGCAACCGTGGCTGGCGAGTACCGCGCCGGCGCAGGCGCCCAAGCCGCAGGGCGTTCTGCCCGCCATACCCGATGGACAGGCCTCGTGGATGGTGGCGTCGCTGCGCGCCACGGGCAAGCCTTATCATGAGGACGGTTACCAGGACTGGTTCGATTTCAACGCGCGTTCGCCCAAACTGGCTTATTTTCGCCGCCTTTTCGCCGGGATTCGTTCGCGCTTGCAAGCCAGCCAGGCCGCGCCGCCGGCCAACGCGGCCGCCGCGCGGCTTATCGCACAGGCCCACCTGGCATTGGCCGCGCATCAGTATGAATTTGGCTGTATCGGCATCGGCCAGCCGGGCGACCGCCAATGGGAGATGGCACGCGCCGCGCTGGTATGCTTGCGCGCGGCCGAACTGGCCGCGGCCGCCGCGCCTGCGCCGCCCGCCTTCGCCGAGGACGGCATTGCCTCGTTCGCCCCGGGCCTGATCCGCCTGCGCGCGCCGGCCATT
>JBGAVB010000362.1:0-3171 GCA_044228345.1 Anaerolineae bacterium
TCTGCGCGTCGGTTCGAGCTCGCAGGACACGGTGGCGCGCGCCATTCTGTCCTTCAACCAAGAAGCGCTGCCACCAGAGGCCGAAGTGCTGGGCGCGTGGCTCGAACTGTACCTGAACGATCGTTCCAACGGCGCGCCGCTGACCGTCAGCGCGCACATGATGCGCCGGGGATGGGCGGCGGCGGCGCTGACCTGGCAGCAGGCCAACACCGGCCAGCCCTGGGCGCTGCCTGGCGCCAGCAGCAGCCTGGATCACGACCTGACCGCGCTTGATGTGCAGAGTCTGCCGGATCAAGCGGGTTGGGTGCGCTGGGATGTTACGCAGGCAATCAGGCTCTGGCTGCGCGAACCAACGGCGAACTTTGGATTCTTGCTCAAGGGTGATGGGCCAGCCAGTGTGCAGGTTGGCTTCAATAGCTCAGAACGAGTCTGGCCTTCCGGTCCGCCCACCGCTGGCCGGCCGCGCCTGGTGATCGTGTATCGTATGCCGTAGATTCGGCCATCAGGCTGGACGAAGCGCCAGCGTCGCTGCCCAAAAATGAACAGGTCGCCCTGCCTTGAGTTTCAGGCAGGGCGACCTGTATCAACCGTTAGTCCAGTTATTCCGCCTCATCCTGCGCGCCAATCGGCGGCATGCCCATCCAGCAAAGCGAGTTGAATGCCCTCGGCGCGGTTGTCTGACTCAGAAGTCAGCGCATCAACGTCATCTTCCGCCGTTTCATTGCCCCATTGACACCATGCTTCTCGAGAATGCCTCGCGAACAGTTCCAGGTGTGGCCCGGGGCTGCACGCCTCGATTATCTCGTACAGTTCTTCAGGTTTCCGTGAGTGCTCACGCTTCATGGATCGGAACAGGTTTACTTGTCGTCTTCCGGGTGGAAGCGTGCGCAGTGAATTACGGACTCCGAACAACACCAGCTCGGTGACGTTACGAAAGTAGAAGCCGACGCCTCTGCCGTCAGGGCCACCATCCTTTCGAATCTTGTACCAAACCAGATTCGTCTTATACGTAAAACCCCAACGACTCATGGTTTCAAGCCCTTGGGCCAAGAGGGCATTGGGAACCCACAGGTAGAGGTGACTGTGTTCGGCGGCCAACTCGCCAACCGGCAATTGGTAAATCTCCTCGAAATCTAGAGTCGCGTAGCGTCTCAGGCGCTGATGCTCAGGCGCCATCTTGCCCGTTCGATTCTGAAATCGCCACGGAGGATCAGCCAGGATAGTGCCAAATCTGCCGTGAACCTGTGCAAGAAGATCTTCAGCGGCTGTCTTGGACATCTACTCCTCCTTCAGCAGTTTGCGTGTGATGCCAAAAATGAGCAGCGGGCAGCCGCCGCCGCGGCCCGCTTTGAGACGTGGGAGCAACTTCCCCATATGCGTTGTACTTGCCCCGTATTTTTGCGTTATGCCCAACTCACGAAACAGCACGTTCAGGTCCTCGCTACGCGTCACAATAATACCAACACTGATCTTGTCGTAGTCGAAGAAAGTACGAAATGCGAACAAATCTCTGTCAAACGTTTGATCCTAGCTATTCCACTCAAGATCGAAAGCGACTCGCCCTTTGATGTAGTCAATCTTGTGCGTATCTTGTTGGACGGTCTGATTGTCCACAACGAGCGCAGCGCTCAGTTTCCCCTCTATCCAGCCTCTCGGACGCAGGATACTTGAAAAAGTCCTGGGAATCTCGCTTTCGTTCCCCCCGCTTTCGACGACTTGGGACTTGGTAAACCTGAAGATGCGGAGTCCATCGCATATTTCTTTGTACAGGTCTGGAAACTCACTGAACAACAGCGCCGCGGCATGACGATACTCATACACCTCGTACAATTGTCGCAGATCTGCGGGAACGTGTATTTCGATTCCTGGCGTCATGATTGCAAATCACCTCTGCCAGGGCCAGCGCCTGGGCTTGACTGGTTCTTGCTCGGGAGCCGGTTCCAACGCCGATTCTACACCATCCTCAGCCAACGACAGCGGCTCTAGGGGCGCCTCACTGGAAGCCATGACCGGCAGGTCGTCGAGGCTGAAGGGCCGATCTGGCTTGGCGGGCGGCGAATCCACGGCGGCAGGCGCCTCTGTCGTTGCCGGTGGGGAGCTGTCTTCGGACGGCTCCGTCGGCGCTGGCAGCGACAAGGGTGAGACGTCATCGGTGGGCGACGGCAGCTGGCCCACGCCGCGCTGGTAAATGCTGGTCAAGATGGGCGCGGCGATAGCCAGCGGAATCGTGCGCCGCACAGGCACCGCGCTGACCTCCCACAATTGGCGCAGCGCGGCGAAATCCCACGCCGCGGTCAGGATGCCCTCCGTAGTCTCTGCGCCCACTTCGGCCATGATGCCGGTGTAGCGGTTGGTGAACTCAAGCGGCGCGCAGATCGCGCTGCGGCCGACGAAAGGCTCCGTCTCGCCTGGCGTGAAGGGATTATAGCCGACGGTAAAGCTGATCGCGCCGTAGAGCTGGTTCTCCTGCACCCGCGCCAGCAATCCCGCACGCAAGCGATGGTAGAGGGCCGGCTCCGTGCACGCGCCCAGGCTGATCAGCATCTCTGCGCCCTGGTAAGCCAGGATGCGCCCCGTCTCCGGATACAGAACATCAGGCCCCAAGAGCAGACCGATGCGCCCCACCGGCGTCGAAATGGCGCCCCAGCCGTCGCCAGCTTCGGCCAATGCGGCATTTTCGCCCGCCATCACCACTCGTGATTGCTGGCCGAGCACCGCGCCTTGCGGACCAAACACGGTGGCGACATTGCGGATTCCGCCATCCACGCTGTCCACCGTGTAAAGGCTGCCCGCCACGATCGTCGCGCTCATTTCCTGCGCCAGGCGACCAAATAACTCGGCGTAGCTGTCCCACAAGGTTTGGCTGTTTTGATCCAGCAAGCGGGCCAACTCGCGCTGAAAATCGGAACCGAGGAGGCCTGCGGTTCCCGCCGCCATCTTGCTGCGCGCGCGTTCCCAAAAGTTCACGCGGCTTTGCCGGCCGCGGTCAGCCTGCTTCAAGAGACCGGCGCGCAGTCCGTTGAGCAGGGGCGGCGCGGCCATCATGCCAGCCAATTCGGGAAATACGATCAACTGCGCGCCTTTGGCCTGCGCGACGCGCAAGAAACGCCGCAGTTCGGCCTCAAAGTCGGCCAAATCGGCCGGTAATCGCATCTTCTGCTGTACGACACA
>JBGAVB010000363.1:0-3171 GCA_044228345.1 Anaerolineae bacterium
GCCTGCAAGTAGATGACCGACACGCGATAGTCGCCGCTGGTGGTGCGACTGGGAAAAAGGCGCGTTTGCGCCGTGGTAATCGGCACAAAGATCTGATTGTCCTCATCGCCAAAGCCGCTGCCGCCGCGCTTCTGCAGCACGCCCACGATGCGGAAGGAGACGTTGTTGATTTCAATGGTGCGGTTCGCCAGGTTTTCTTCATCCGGGAAAAGACGCGTCACCACCGATTGACCGATGACCGCCACACGTGCGTGCGCAGTCACATCTTCCTGGGTGATGAAGCGTCCTGCCTCCACCGTCCAGTTGCGCACCACGGCGTACTCTGGCTCCACGCCGCCGATCTGCGGCGTGATCTCGCGCTTGCCCGCGGTGACAGAGCCGACGCGGGTGATTTCTGGCGCGACGGCCACCACATCAGGCGCGCGCAGGGGATCGCGCAGCGCGATCACATCGCGCATCGTGAGGCTTGACCCTGTGTTGGCGCGCATGCGCGGCGGTCCGCCGCTGGTCAACTGACCGGGCACGGCGAACAGCAGGTTGGAACCGATACTCTGGAACTGATTGGTCACATAACGTTCCACCCCGCGTCCCACCGAAAGCAGGGTGATGACCGCGCCCACGCCGATGATAATGCCCAGCATCGTGAGCAACGAACGTAATTTGTTGGCCGAAAGCGCGCGCAAAGCAATGCGCAAAGCTTCATTTAGATTCACCGCTGACTCCTGCTGGCCCTAGGTTCGGCCATGCGGATAGATTCCTAAATCCCGGCAGCGACAGTGTCTGCCTCTTCGCTGCTTTTCACCAGGTCACTCGTGCGCCGCGTGTACGCGCGCGCGCCGGCGCGGCGTTGATGCGCCACCAGGTTATCCGACTCAACCTGGCCGTCCATGATGCGGACGATGCGTTTGGTGTGTTCGGCAATGTCCGGCTCATGGGTGACAAACACAATCGTGATGCCGCGGTCTTCGTTCAGATGTTGGAAGATCGCCATGATTTCCGCGCCAGACTTGGAATCGAGGTTGCCTGTCGGTTCGTCCGCGAGAATGATCGCCGGATCGTTGATGAGCGCGCGTGCAATCGCCACGCGTTGTTGTTGGCCGCCAGAAAGCTCATTCGGCCGGTGGTGAAGGCGCTCGCCCAATCCAACCGATTCGAGCGCAGCCACGGCTTTCTGCCGTCGCTGCCGGGTGCCGGCGTAAATCAGTGGAAGCTCCACATTCTGCAAGGCCTCGGTGCGCGACAATAAGTTGAAACTCTGAAAGACAAAGCCGATCTTGCGATTACGGATCTCCGCCAATTGGTTATCGTTCAACTTCGAAACGTCCGCGCCGTCAAGAAAAAAGGTGCCGCTGGTTGGTTGATCCAGGCAGCCGATGATGTTCATCAACGTTGACTTGCCAGAACCGGACGGCCCCATGATGGCAACCATCTCGCCCGGCATCACGGTCAACGACACGCCGCTCAACGCATGCACTTCGACATCGCCCATCCGATAGACTTTGCGCATATCTCGGATATCAATCACTGGTTGATTGCTGCCCGCCATTGTTCCGCCTTTCACTGTCCTTCAACTCGCTCTATCTATCCACTAAAAACCAAACGTGCGGCGCAGTTGTTCGCCCGCGCTGGTATTGGGGATGACAATGACATCGCTTTCGCTGACGCCTTGGATGATCTGGGTTTGGCCTTCGTTACGCATGCCGATTTTGACTTCCACGCGCTGCGGCACGTCATCCACCAGTTTCTCAACATAGGTCTTGTCAGATGTACGGTCGCGCTGGATGGCGCGATTAGGCAACACCAAGACGTTTTCGACCTCGGCGGTCGTGATGTTGGCCGTGGCGCTCAAACCTGCGCGCAGCGGCGCCGTCGTCGCATCCAGAACCACCGTGACCAGGTACGAAACGACGCCCGTGTTCACGGCGGCCGTTGGCGCGATCTGGCTGATGCGACCGGTTACGTTGGCATCGGGCAGTGATTCCAGGGTGATCTCCGCGCGCTGCCCTTCCTGGATCTGTCCAATGTCAATCTCATCCACGCTGATATCAATATGAAAGCGATCTACGTTGACCACCACGATCGCGGCGCGAGCGGCGTTAGGAAATTCACCCGGGGTGATGTTCACTTGGGCCACGACGCCCGCAATCGGGCTGCGCAGCGTGGCGTTGTCTTGGTTCAAATGCGCCTGAGCCAGGATGGCTTCAGCCTGTTTCACCTGCGCCTGCGCGCCGGCCGTCTGCTCTGGCGTTGCGCCTTCTTGCAGCTTCACCAGCGACGATTTGGCCTGTGCGACTTGGGCGCGCGCATTGGCCACGGCGGCTTCACCCTGGGCAATGGCCGCCACCGATTGCGCGCGCTGCGCGGCGTCAGCCCCGGCTGTGGCAATCTGATACTGAGCTTTTGCCTGCTCATAGTCAATGGTCGCGCGCTGTAAGTTCAGCGACTGCGGCAGAAGGCCGACGTTGGGCAGATTCGCCACCTGGTCGTAGGCGGACTGGGCCTGCTGCAGCGCGGCTTGCGCGCGTTCCAGGTTCGCCGCAGCCACCTTCTTGTCGTTCTCACTGGCGCCGGCCAGCAGCTTGCTGTAGGTCGCACGGGCGCTGGCCAGGTTGGCCTCTGCGCTTTTGACATTGGCCTGCGCGCTGTCGAGCGAAGCCTGCGCAGCCTCCAGGTCCTCGGCGCGCGCTTTACGCGTCAACTGCGCCAGGTTGGCCTGGGCGCTGGCCAGGCCAGCCTCGGCCTGCGCCACCGACAAAGCCACATCCTGGCTGTCGAGCGTGGCCAGAACCTGGCCAACCTCCACGCGATCCGTTGCCTTCACTTTGACTTCGGCCACGCGGCCAACCCCCTTGAAGGTCAACGACACCTGCGCCTCCGGCTCAATGCTGCCCGTGGCGCTGACAAGTGAGCGCAGCGTACTGCGCGTAGGCGTCACCGTTTCGTATTTGGGCGTCTGCGGCGCTTGGGCCTGCACGAGCCTTTGCCAGAGCAGCAAACTGCCGCCAACGATAAGGACCAATACTACCAGGATCGTTAAAATTCGTCGCATGTTTTGTTTAGTTCCTCTTGAAGCAGCCTGAGTTTAGCCAGGGAGCAGTGCGCCGCTGACGAGACCCGGAATAATGCGCAGCGCGATGCTGAGCACCGCATAGATCACAGTCAACCAGAACG
>JBGAVB010000364.1:0-3162 GCA_044228345.1 Anaerolineae bacterium
GCCACGCCGACGGCTACAGGCGTGCCGCCCACCGCGACGCCGACGGCTACAGGCGTGCCGCCCACCGCGACGCCGACCGCGACGCCGGTGCCGCCCACCGCGACGCCAACCAACACGGCCGTACCGCCCACGGCGACGCCCACGCCAACGACCCCGCCGACCGGTGTGGAGTTGAGCAGCATGAACAGCGGCGCAGGGTCGAGCAGCCTGTGGCTGCCGCTGGCTCTCGCCCTCGTGCTGCTGGCTGTAGCAGGCATGGCGCTGCGCCGCCGCACCGCGCGCTAGGCCCCGTGCAAGACCGTCAGAGGACCTGACCGATTGTGACCGCCGGCTTCATGATCGCCGGCGGTCACGCGTCGGCCCTCCACGGTTCAGTTTTATCCATGGCGTTCTGGCCTGGTTCATATCAGACCAGAACGCCCATCATCTGTGGGCGACCGGCGGCTTCAGGCAAGGTCCTTGGCGCCGCAGCAAGCCCCGCACCGTCCATCTCATCTCTGGGGTAATTCGTGTGTCTTCGACAGATCGGCGGCCCATCCGCTCTCAAAAACCGCACCTGGTTCAAGGGCCAAAGTTCTGGTCGCATCTTTCATACGAAACCCAAGCCGCCCTCTTTTTGATTCCCTTTTTTCTCGGCTCCTTGATCTTGATCGTCCTGCCTGCCCTGATTACCCTGGTCGTGGCTTTCACCAAGTACAACGCCATCCAGCCGCCAATCTGGGTCGGCCTGGACAACTTCCGCTCGCTCCTGGCTTCGCCGCTGGCGCGGCTGTCGCTGCGCATTTCGCTGCAGTTCATCTTCCTGGCTGTGCCGCTGCGTTTGATCGGCGCGCTGCTGCTGGCTCTGCTACTGCAGCAGCGCGGTCGCATCTTCAACGGGCTGCGCGCCGTGGTCTTTCTGCCGACCATTCTTCCCGAAGGCGCGTACGCGCTGATCTGGCTGTGGATCCTCAACCCGCTGTATGGCCCTTTGAACGCCGTGCTGCATGCGGTGGGACTGCCAACCCCTGATTGGCTGCTCAACTCAACCACCGCGCGGCTCAGTTTTGTGCTGATGGCGTTGTTCACCATTGGCGAAGGGATGGTGCTGCTGCTGGTTGGCCTCAAGACCATTCCTAGGGTATACTATGAGGCAGCACGCGTCGACGGGGCGAACGCCTGGCAGGCCTTCTGGCGCATTTCCCTCCCGCTGCTCACCCCGTGGCTGCTGATCTTGACGTTTCGCGATATCGTGGTCAGCCTACAGAATACGTTTACACCGTCCTTTGTCATGACTTACGGCGGCCCCTATTACGCCACGACCTTCGTGCCGCTCATGCTCTTCGAACTGGCCTTCGACCTCTTCGACTTTGGCGTGGCCGCGGCGATGACCGTGGTGCTGTACCTGCTGACCACCCTGTTGGTGGTGGGCATTGTGAACCTGGTTGGACTGAACAGACATGACGACGTCGCCTGAACTACAGGGGCAGGTCCCAACGCCGCTCGCAAACGCCCGGCCGGGCCAATCGCCGCGTCGCAGGCGAGAACTCGTCCGCTTCGTCGTTTTGGCCGTGGTTGGGGTAGCCGCGGCGGTTCTGTTCGTTCTGCCGCTCTACTGGATGGCGGTCGTGTCGTTGCGGCCGGTGGGCCTGCCACCCCCGCGCACCGTCGAATGGTGGCCGGCCGATCCGCAGTGGGGCAATTACGTCGAGATTTTCCGCCAGGTGCCGATGGCCCTTTACCTGTTCAACTCGACGCTGGTCGTTGCCGTGTCCGTACCGCTGACGCTGCTAACCGCGTCCCTGGGTGGATTCGGTCTGTCGCAGCTGCGCGATCCCTGGCGCGGCCGCCTGGTGGTCGCCGCGGTTTGCCTGCTCATGGTGCCGCCGTCAGCCGTTTGGCTGTTCCGCTACCAGATGCTGAGTTGGACCGGCCTGCTGCGCACGGTGTGGTCGTTGATCCTGCCGGCCTTTGCCGGCGGCGGGCCGCTGCTGGTGTTGATCTTCTATTGGACGTTTCGCCGCACACCGGTCGAGATGTACGAGGCGGCGCGGCTCGAAGGCGCAAGCGCCTGGACGGCCTACCAGGACCTCGCCATGCCCATGGCCCGGCCAACGGTGGCCGCGGTCGTCATGCTGGCCTTCGTTCTGTTCTGGAACGACTTCACGAACCCCGTGCTGTACCTTTATCGGCCGCAGACTTACACGCTGCCGATTGGCGTGCAGATTCTCAAGCAGCTTGATGCAACGAACTGGCCGCTGTTGATGGCCGGGGCCACCTTCATGACCATCCCGATCATCGTGATCTTCTTTGTCTTGCAGCCGCTCTTTCTGAGCGACAATTCAATCGCTTCACTCTTGGAGAAAAGCTGATGCGGAAATTGACCCTGTTGTTGTTCACCCTGTTGTTGGCTGTGCCGGCCCTGACAGGCTGCGCCACTGCGCCGATCCAGCACTCGACCGCGTTTATGGTCTCCGGCAGCAAAGAGGAGTACGATGCTTACCAGAAGCTCGTGGACTCCTTCCAGACCGCCAACCCGGCCTACAAGGTGGAACTGCGCTACGTGCCGGACGATGCCGATTATCTGCGCCGCCTGGCTGCGGATTTCGCCGCCGGCGCCCCCGCGGACGTGATGCTCTTGAACTACCGCCGCATCGCGCCGTTCGCGGATGAGGGCGCGCTGGGGGATGTTGGCTCATACCTGGCCAAAAGCCAGGTGATCAAGGAAGGCGATTTCTATCAGCCAGCCCTGGACGCGTTTCGCTACCAGGGTAAGCTGTGGTGCCTCCCACAAAATGTATCCAGCCTGGTGATCTACTACAATAAGGCGCTTTTCGACGCGGCCGGCGTGGCTTATCCGGCGAACGATTGGACATGGGCTGACTTCGTGGCCGCCGCCACGGCATTGACCCTGGACAAGAACGGCGACGGCGTCACCGACCAGTATGGCGTGGGCGTGGATCCTATCCTCTATCGCCTGGCGCCCTTCATCTGGCAGGCCGGCGGCGAGCTGGTGGACAATCTCGCCAACCCCACGCGCCTCAGCCTGGACAGCCCGGCCGCACGCCAGGCATTCCAATGGTTCGTGGACTTGCAGGTCAAGGAGAAGGTCGTTCCGAACGCAGCCGCCGAGGCTGCACAGGACAGCCAAAGCCGCTTCCTCAGCGGCGCGCTGGGTATGTA
>JBGAVB010000365.1:0-3153 GCA_044228345.1 Anaerolineae bacterium
CTTCACGGTCATTCTCACCAGTTCGGGCGGCGATGCCGCGCGGGAACTGGCTGGGCTGCAGATGATGATTGGGCAGCGCGTGGATGGCCTCATCGTCGTCTCCGGCCGCGGCGGCGAACGCTCCCTGCCCCTGCTGAGCTCGGCGCCGTTCCCCATCGTGCTGGTCAACAGCCCGCAGCGCGGCAGCCGCGTCTATTCGGTCTCCAGCGACAATGCGCACGGCGCGGCGCTGGCCGTGGATCACCTGCTTGAGTTAGGCCATCGCCGCATCGCCATGATCGGCGGGCCGGCCGAATCGGCCTCTGCCCGCGAACGCCTGGCCGGCTATCGCGCCACCCTGGCCAGCCGTGAGCTCAAGGCCGACGAGACGCTGGTGCTGACCGGCGATGGCACGCCGTCCGCGGGCGACCGGGGCCTGCGTCACTTGGCGGCCTTGCCGGCCCCTCGCCGCCCCACCGCGCTCTTCTGCTACAACGACCTGACCGCGATCGGCGCGCTGCACGCGGCTCATCGCCTGGGCATTGCGGTGCCAGATGAGCTGTCTCTCGTGGGGTTCGATAACATCCTGATGAGCGCGCTGAGCTGGCCGCCGCTGACAACGGTGGATCAGCGCAAACAGGAAATGGGGCGTGTGGCCGCCAACATCATCTTGGAACTGCTGGCCGGGGCTGAAGTGGTCGCCGATGTCATCATGCGCGGGCGCCTGGTCCAGCGAGGAAGCAGTGCAAACGTGTGCGCAGGTAAATCATGACATGGGCCTTCAGGCGGATGGTGGGGACGCAGAGAAACGCAGACTGCGGACGCAGATGGAGCTTTCATCGGCCAATCTGCGTTCATCAGCGTCCTGCGTCAGAGCCTGTTGAATGGTTAAGCTCAGGCGGATGGTAGGGACGCAGAGAAACGCAGACTGCGTACGCAGATGGAGCTATCATTGGTCAATCTGCGTTGCTCTGCGTTCATCAGCGTCCTACGCCAGAGCCTGTTGAATGGTTACGCTTATCTATCAGAGGAGTGTGTGAACATCGTATGGGAGACAAAAAAGTACGGGTCGCGATCATCGGCGTAGGCAACTGCGCATCATCGCTGGTGCAGGGCGTGCATTACTATCGCGACGCGGTCGCCGAGGACCTGATCCCGGGGTTGATGCACGTCAACCTGGGCGGGTATCACATCAGGGACATCGAATTCAGCGTAGGCATTGACATTGACGCCGAGAAGGTGGGCAAGGACTTATCGCAGGCCATCTTCTCTGGGCCAAACAACACCTTCAAGTTTACCGACGTGCCGTTCATGAATGTGCCCGTGGTGCGCGGCATGACCCACGACGGCCTGGGCCATTACCTGAAGCAGGTCATCAAGAAGGCAGACGGCCCCACCGCGCCGATCAAGGACATCTTGCAGGAAACCAAGACCGATGTCGTGATCAATTACCTGCCCGTGGGCAGTGAAATGGCGACCAAGTGGTATGTCGAGCAGGTGCTGGAGGCCGGCTGCGCGTTCGTCAACTGCATCCCGGTCTTCATTGGCCGCGAGCCGTACTGGCAGGCGCGCTTCCGCAAGCACAACCTGCCGATCATCGGCGATGATATCAAGAGCCAGGTGGGCGCCACGATCACGCACCGCGTCCTGGCGCGTCTCTTTGCCGAGCGCGGGGTCAAGCTGGAACGCACTTACCAATTGAACTTCGGAGGCAACACTGACTTCTTCAACATGCTGGAGCGGGATCGCTTGGAGTCCAAGAAAATCTCCAAGACCAACGCCGTGACGTCGCAGCTTCCGTACGAACTGGCGGACCGCGACATCCACGTCGGCCCAAGCGATTACGTGCCGTGGTTGGAAGACCGCAAGTGGTGTTACATCCGCATGGAAGGCCGCACGTTTGGCGACGTGCCGCTGAACCTTGAGATGAAGCTCGAAGTGTGGGACAGCCCCAACTCAGCCGGCGTGGTGATTGACGCGGTGCGCTGCGCCAAACTGGCGTTGGATCGGGGCCTCTCCGGCACGCTCGAAGGGCCAAGCGCCTATTTTATGAAGTCGCCGCCGGTGCAGTACGTGGACGATGAGGCGCGCGAGTTGACGGAGAAGTACATCGCGGGCACTGACCTGCGCGTGCAGCAGGGCGACAGCGCGCCCCGTACGACCGTCGCACGTCACGCCCCGCCGCGCAGCAAAGCGGTTGTGCGCTGATGATGGCTCATCCCCTGGCAGTCCAGGCTGCCAGGGGATGAGAGTGAGTCCGCTGGATAATTGGTCGAGCAATCTTGCTCTTCGCTACTTTACGTTTTTTGCATGTCGTAGTAAAATGGTATTATGATTCGCATCTTGCATTTCGCCGATCTGCACCTCGGTGTTGAGAACTATGGCCGGCTTGACCCTGAGACCGGTCTATCCACGCGGGCGCTCGATTTTCTGCGCGTGTTCGATGAGCTCATTGCCTTTGCTGTGCAGGAAGAGGCGCCTGGCCCGGTTGACCTGGTGCTCTTTGCCGGCGACGCGTTCAAGACGCGGGATCCCAGCCCCACCTATCAGCGCGAATTTGCCCGCCGCATTCATCATCTGGCGGTCGTGCATCAAATTCCGGTCTTTCTCCTGGTGGGCAACCATGACGTGCCCAACGCCAGCAGCCAGGCGCACAGCCTGGAGATTTTCAACACCCTGGAAGTTCCCGGCGTGACCGTGGCGCGCAAGCCCGATATTTACGCCATCGAAACCCGGCATGGCGCGCTGCAAATTGTGGCGCTGCCCTGGGTGACGCGCAGCACGCTGCTCACGCGTGAGCAGTACACGGGTTTGAGCCTGGAAGAAATCAACCAGACGCTGCTGGAAAAACTGGACGGGGTGCTTAGCACGCTCTTCGCCAGGTTGCGGCCCGATCAGCCAGCGATCATGACGGTCCACGGCACCGTGCAGGGCGCGGTCTTTGGCTCTGAGCGCAGCGTCATGCTGGGCTATGATTTGACGCTGCCGCGCAGTCTGGTCAATCACCCGCTGCTCAGCTACGTCGCCATGGGACATATTCACAAGCATCAAAGCCTGGGCGATGATCCGCCCATCGTCTACCCCGGCAGCCTGGAGCGCATTGATTTTGGCGAGGCGAGCGAGGACAAAGGCTTTGTCATGGTTGAACTCGACGGGCCTGGCCAGAAGGCGCGC
>JBGAVB010000366.1:0-3151 GCA_044228345.1 Anaerolineae bacterium
CCCTGGGTTTGGAGCAGTTTCCTGGGCAGCGAGTCCGAAGACCAGGGATACGGCGCAGGCGCCGATGCGCTGGGCCGGGTGGTGGTGGTCGGCATGACCTCGGGCGTGGCCTTTCCTGCCGGGCGGCCCGCCAGGGCGCCGCTGCACGGCGTCGACGCCTTCGCCGCGCGCGTTGCCGCCGACGGCGCGTCGCTGGATCACGTCTACTGGTTCAACGCCCTGACGTTGTTTGCCGAGGACGAGGGCTACAGCGTCGCCCTGGACGCGCAGGGCAATGCCTACGTCACCGGCTATACCCGCTCCGAGGATTTCTGCACCGTGTTCGGCAGCGTTCCCGGCTATCATTCCACCTATTACGGCGAAACAGACGCCTTCGTACTCAAAATCCGCGCGGACGGCAGCGGGCTGGACTACTGCACCTTCCTGGGCGGCGCGGACTGGGACGTGGGCCGCGCCATCGCCGTGGACAGGCTGGGCAACGCGTACGTGACCGGCGGCACCTGGTCTACCGATTTCCCCACGACGCCTGGCGCGGCGCAGCCTGCCTTGGCTAGCCAGCGCGACACCTTCCTGGTCAAGTTGGATGCCGCCGGCGCGGCGCTGCTCTACAGCACGTTTCTGGGCGGCAGCGGTCAGGAAGAAGCCGTGGCGCTGCAGATTGATGCGGGGGATGGCGTCACGGACGAGATCGTTTACGTGGCTGGCTGGACCAACTCGGCCGACTTCCCGGTCACGCCAGGCGTGTTTGGCCCGACCTATCGCGGCAGCACCGACGGCTTCCTGTACCAGCTCGACCTGGCAGCCAACCGCCTGACATTCGCCACCTACCTCGGCGGCAGCGGCGCCGACCGGCCGGCAGACTTGGCGCTGCGCGGCCATCAGCCAATCATCGCGGGCGCGACCCAATCGGCCGACTTTCCGACCACGGCCGGCGCCCTGGCCGCGGGTGCGCAGGGCGGCATGGATGCCTTCGTCGCCGCGGTTGCGTCGGACGGCCGCGCCCTAAGCTTTGCGACCTACCTGGGCGGCAGCGGGGACGACTGGGCCTGGGGACTGCAAATGGGCAGCGACAACACGCTATTCATCGTCGGCGCCACCACTTCGACCGATTTCCCGGTCAGCCCCGCGGCCGTTTCGCGCAGCCTGGGTGGGGAGCGCGACGCCTTCCTGGCGCGGCTGTCTGCCGACGGCGCCACCCTCGTCTACAGCACCTACCTGGGCGGCAGCAACGTGGACGTGGCGCACGACGTGGCCGCGGCAGCGAACGGGGACGTCGTACTCACCGGCAGCACGTCATCGGCCGACTTTCCGACCACACCCCTTGCCTACGACACGACGTACAACGGCGGCGGCGACATCTTCGTCACCAGGCTGCGGCTGGGCCTGGTTCCAGCAGATGGACGCAGAGCCTATCTCCCATTTCTCCGGCGCCGTTGACCCAATTACGACGGGCAGGTCCAGCCCCATTGCGCGCTGAACTTCATGATATCGTTCACGGTGACCACGCCATCGTTGTCGCGATCAACCCGATCACGATAGCAGGCGTCGGCCAGGCCGCAGTTCCAGCTCTGCGCGGCCTGCGCGAGGTCGAGGGCATCCACCTGGCATGAGCAGTCCAGGTCGCGCCAGGTGCACAGCGGCCGCGGCTGCAAAACGAACAATCCCTGTTCGATGCCGCTGACGATGACCGTACCGCTGTCGCAGAACGGGTAGTTGCCCCATGCACCGTTGAAATTGGCGTTGTTGTTGGCGGGATAGATGTCGAAGTAGCCGCTTTCGAAAGGCGCCAGGGGGTTGGCGATGTCCAGGATGCGCAGCCCGGCGCGGTAATTAGCCTGGTAGGAACGGTTGCCGACGATGAACTGGTTGTGATCAATCGCGGTCGTCGGCCCAATGTGCGTATGCACCAACACCGGATTGTCCAGGTCGGCCATGTCCCAAATGTAGGTGTAGGTGTTGTGGCCGAAATTCGTCTCATCCAATTCGTCGTCCTCGTAGAAATAGCGGTGATCCTCGGTCAGCCAGCCCTGGTGGACATAGCCGGCGCCGGTGTAGGTGCGGGCGGAAATCTGAACTGGCGCGCCCTTGTTGCTCACATCCATTACCACGACCTGGCCGCCGGTGCCCTGGTTGCCGTTGGAGTTGACGCAAATCTCCTTGCCGCGGTGCTGCGCGTCGGGGCCGTGATAGACCACGCAGGTGGTGTCGTGCGTGTAGGCGCTGCCCGCGCAGCCGGCAAAGGTAGGATTGCCTGGATCGTTGACATTGATCATGTGCAGACTGCCGGCGCATGCGTACGCGCCGCCAGTCGAGATGCCCACGACGTACAGATAGCCGGTGTCGAGGTTGATCGTGATGTCGTGCGCGCTGCCAAAAAGCGTGTAACGCGGCGCGCTGAAGGTGACGGGCGGGCTGGCGACCGAGCGCAGCTGCGTCAGATCAAAGACCTGCATACCGTGCGCGCCGTTCGAGTCCGAGATGATATAGGCGTAGGTCCCAAAGGCCTTCAGCTCGCGCCAGGAGGAAGTTCCTGTGGCCGAAGGCAAATTGCCCAGGTAAATCGGGCTGGCAGGCGTGCTGATATCCACAAACGCGGTGCCGTTGCTGCGACCCATCAGCGCGTACTCCTTGCCGGTCAGCGGATCGGTCCAACCCCAGATGCTGCTGCCGCTGCCGCCGCCGATCGTGCTGTTGGGCAAGAACGCGGCCAGGTCCACGTTACTGCATGGGTAGACGCCGGCCATGCCGGCGGTACAAGGCGTGAACGCCAGCGGTGTCATGACCTGGGCCGGCTCCTGGTCGGCCAGGAAACGGGCGCGCAGGGCGGCGCCGGGGTCTGCGACGCCGGCCGGCGCGGGCGGTTCAAACCCGGCCTGCGTGGGTGTCGCAACGCCGGCTGATAGCGCCAAGGCAAGAATTAGGGCAACAAACGTGATGGATGGCAGCAGCTTCATCGTGGATGGTCTCCTGTGAGCGCAATAGATTGTTTGCTCCGGCAGGCAGGGCCGAAAGGAGCGCCATAATAACACAAGCCAGGCCGATTCTGCAAACAGACCCAGGTCTGCGCTCCCATGCATGATTTGTGAGTTTAGGGTTGTTACGTGCCAACACTGACGCCAACGACTGCGCACACCCGGCATGAGAGCCACTT
>JBGAVB010000367.1:0-3147 GCA_044228345.1 Anaerolineae bacterium
GCGCGACCTGCTGGAGATCGCGCTGGAGACCGACCCGCGCTGCCACCTGATCCCCGCCCACATCTGGACGCCCTGGTTTGCCCTGCTCGGCTCCAAGTCCGGATTCGATTCCGTGGAGGAATGTTTCGGCGATCAGACGTCATCTATCTTTGCTCTCGAAACTGGCCTCTCCTCCGACCCGCCTATGAACTGGCGCGTCTCCAACCTGGATCGCTACACGCTGGTTTCCAACTCTGACGCCCATTCGCCGCAGAAACTGGCCCGCGAGGCCACCCTCTTCGACACCGAGCTTTCCTACACGGCGCTCTTCCGCGCGCTGCAAACGGGCGATCCGGCTGCGTTCCAGGGTACGGTGGAATTCTTCCCGGAAGAAGGCAAATATCATCTCGACGGCCATCGCAAATGCCAGGTGTGCTGGGAACCGGCTGTCACGCGCGCGCACCAGGGTCTGTGCCCCGTGTGCGGCAAAGAAGTCACCATCGGGGTCATGCACCGCGTCGAAGCCCTGGCCGATCGGCCGCCTGGTCAGCGCCCGCCGCGCCCGGCGCCGTTCGTCAGCCTGATTCCGCTGCCCGAAATCCTGGGGCAGGTGTACGCGGTGGGCGCCGGGTCACGCCAGGTGGAGCAGGAGTACAACAAGCTCCTGGCGCGCCTGGGGCCGGAGCTGTTCATCCTGCAAGCCGCGCCTTTGACCGACATCGCGCGCGCGGGCGGCGAACGCCTGGCCGATGGCATCGGTCGCATGCGCCGCGGCGAGGTGCAGGCTGACGCGGGTTACGACGGCGAGTACGGCGTCATCAGGCTGTTCGCCATGTCCGGGAACGGGCCAGGTTCGCTTCAGGGCGGCCTCTTCGCGGCGGAAGCGACCAAAGCAGCCTCCGATGCTGTTGCGCAATCGCCGGCTGTCGCCGCCGCGGGCACGGCGACAGCCGCGGCCGCCGCGCCTGAGTCCGTGACCGGCGCACTGCGCCACGTGCGTGAAAGCTCAGCCAGCGGCCAGGAATTTGTCATCGGATCGTCTGACCAGGGCGGCCACATTGGTGTCGCTCATCAGGACGAGCACGCCGGATCGCCCATCCTGGCGTCGCTCAACGCCGCGCAGCGCGAGGCCGTCTTGCACACGCAGGGGCCGTTGATCATTGTGGCCGGGCCGGGCACCGGCAAGACCCGCACCCTGACCGTGCGCATCGCGCACCTGATCCAGGCGCAGCAGGCGGCGCCGGAAGCCATCCTGGCGATCACCTTCACCAACAAGGCGGCGCAGGAGATGGCCGCCCGCCTGACCGACCTGCTGGGCGTGGAGGCGACGCGGCGCATCACGATCAAGACCTTCCACGCCTTCGGCGCGTGGCTGCTGCGCCAATGGGGCGGCAGCCTGGGGATCAGCCCGGACTTCGTGATCTGCCGCGACGAAGAGCGCCGCGCGCTGCTGGCGCAGGCCGCGCCTGAGCTGCGCCTGGCAGAGCGCGATCAGTTCCTGGCCTGGATTGCCGACGCCAAGAACCGTCTGCTGACGCCCGCCGCGTCCGAGCTGAACAGCGTCTGCGCTGACGCCCGTTTGCCAGACATCTTTCGCCGCTACGAAGAGGCGCGCCAGCGCAGCCAGGCTCTCGATTTCGATGATCTGATTCAGCAAGCTGTGCGCCTGCTGGAGACGCAGACCGAAGCGCGACGCCAGGTGCATGATCGCTTGCGTTGGCTCTGCGTAGACGAGTACCAGGACATCAACCTGGCCCAATACCGGCTGCTGCGCCTGCTGACCGCAGGCGGCGCCAACCTGGCCGTCATCGGCGACCCGGATCAGGCCATCTACGGCTTCCGCGGTGCGGACCGCCGCTTTTTCCTGCGCTTTGCCGAGGATCACCCCGGCGCCCGGCGTTTGCACCTGAGTCAGAACTACCGCTCCACACAGATGATCCTGGATGCGGCCATGCAGGTCATTGCGCTCAACCGCGACGCACGACTGTCGCTGCAGGCCGTGCGGCCGCTGGCCGACTTCGTGCAGCAGGTCAAGCTCGACGTGGTCACGGCGCCCACCGACAAGGCCGAGGCTGAAACCGTGGTCCATCAAATCGAACAGATGGTAGCCGGCGTCAGCTATTTTTCGCTCGATTCGGGCCGCGTCGGCGACTCACCGGAGGCGCCGCGGTCCTTTGCCGATTTTGCCGTGCTCTACCGCTTGAGCGCGCAGAGCCGTCTGCTGGTCGAAGCCTTCGACCGCTCCGGCATCCCCTATCAGCAGGTAGGGCAGGCGTCGCTCATCGAGCAGCCGGCCGTGCATCAGGTGCTGGCCTACCTGTGGCTGCGCGTCCAACCCGCGGCGCAGGTGCACCTGGAGACCGTGCTTGGAGTGGGCAAGGGCGCCTTCGCCAGCGGCGCCTTTGGTCGCTTATGGGCGCGCGTCGCCGCGCAGCCGGCGGAGCTGAGCGAGGCTCTGCGGCAGGCAAGCCTGGCCGGAGACTTCAGCGCGACGCAGCAGCAGCGTTTGCGCAGCCTGGCTGACTTCTGGCAGGCGCCGGAGCTGGCTGCGGATCAGCCAGTCGCACGCCAGATCGAAGCCGTCTACCGCTTCGCCTGTAGCCAGGGCAGCCTGGGCGCGGAGGCAGCCGCCGCGGAGCAGATTGCGCAATTGGCGCGCCGGGCCGCGCCGTTCGATGACCGCCTGGCCGAGTTCCTGGAAAGTCTCGCCCTGCAAGGCGAAACCGATGCCTACGATCCCCGCGCCGATCGCGTGACGCTGATGACGCTGCACGCGTCGAAGGGCCTGGAGTTCCCGGTTGTCTTCATCGTGGGCTGCGAAGAATCGCTGCTGCCCTACATCCGGCCGCATGCGCATGGCTCACAGTCAGGGATCGAGACGGGCGAGCCGGATGATGTGGAAGAGGAACGGCGCCTGTTCTACGTAGGCATGACCCGCGCCCAGCAGCGGCTGATCCTGACGCACGCCCGCACCCGCTTTCTGTTCGGCCAAAGCGTGCAGAACGCGCCCTCGCGCTTCGTGGGTGACATCGCTGCAGCGCTGAAAGCCCTGCGCGAACTGGAGAGACTACCGCCCCGTCCGGCTCCGGTCGGCGTTCAGCTTGCGCTGTTCTGAATCGAGCCTAGCTTCTAAATCGGGCGGTCGCCGCGTACGACGTAAAGGAAGTG
>JBGAVB010000368.1:0-3134 GCA_044228345.1 Anaerolineae bacterium
AGATCGGCGTGATGGGGCAATGCTGGCAGGTGTGCAGGCAGCCGCGGCTGGCTTCGACGTAGCCCGCAGGAATCTGGCGCCCGTCCACCACCAGGCGCGCGTACCGGCTTAGCGGCGGGAGGCCCTGGCGCTGTGGAATGGCAAACGCCAGGCGCGCCAGGTGAGGCGCCGCGGCGTGATCCCGACTGCTGACGCCCGCGGGGGGCGCTGGTTCACCGCGGCTGAGCGCCTGCACCAGGCTGACCAGCGGGGCTTCGAACTCGCCGCCGATGACAAAGTCAACGCCAGAGGCGAGCAGGTAGTCGGCGTTCAGCGCGGCGTAGAGGCCGTACGCGCAGATCGCGGCCGCGGGATTCAAACGGCGAATTTGCGCGATGAGCGGCGCGGCCAGGCGCGTGGCCGTGTGCATGGGCAGGGAGAGGCCGATGAACCAGGCCTGCGCAGCCAGGGCTTGCGGCAGCGGCTCCACGCTGGCGTCAATGCCCGTCGCGTCGAAGCCGGCCTGCGCCAGCATCGCCAGCGGCGAGGCCAGGTTCCAGGGTTGATGGCCCAGCTCGTAGGTGGAGATGAGCAGGATGCGCGGGGCCAGGGACGGCTGCTTGGCCAGATTCATGATGTTATGATCTTGCTGCACTGTGCAGCCAGCGCATTCCGCACCTTCTTCATCTTTTCATCCCTGCCAGCAGCAGCCATTTCAGTCAGCCAGCCGCGTGCCGAGCGTGTCGCCCATCGGCCCGGCCACGATGTTCAGCCTGATCGGAATCGAGATGGCGTCGTACGGCGAGTTGTGGCGCACACGCAGCTGCGCCCGATACGTGCCCGGCGCCTGGTTCGTATCAAACGTCAGCACGACCGCCTGGCTGCTGCCCGCCTCAATCGTCCCGCTAAGGACCGGCGTGGTCAGCCAGGGAATTTGCATCCAGCTGCAGGCATCGCTTTCGCCTGACTCGATTTCGTAGACGCGCTGCGTCACCTGGTTGACAGCCCACAAGTGACCGCTGCAATCCAAATCCATACCGGCCTGGCTGAAGTCGGTCATGCCGGCCACGTTGAAGCCGCCAATGACGGCAAAGTCGGCGGTCGTGTCGAGCACATACACATCTAGCCCCGCATTGGCGTTGGTCAAGACAAAGAGGTGTCCCGTGACCGGATTGAAGGCCAGGCCCGACGTGGCCAGCTCGGTGACGATCGAACGCACAATTCGACCATTGGGCGACACCAAGTGGATACTGAGATCATTCCAACCTCCCACGTAGTAAAGATCAGCGATCGGATCGTAGGCCAGCCCGCGCTGCAAGGTCGAGAGCGGTGGACAGATACGACCGCCCGTACTGATCTTGGCCACGGGGTCGAGTTCGTGCAGACAGTTGTCGCCGCCCACATTGACCTGCCACAAGCGGCCGCTCAGGGAGTTGTAGGCCAAATCGGCGGCAAACGAGCCAACCCAATCAGACACATCAATGCTGTCTCCCGTCACCGCGCCGTTGCGCAAGAAACGATAATCGCGATTCAGCCCTCCCACGCTGCCGACGTTGCTCAGCCACAGGTCGTTGGCATCGGTGTTGAAACCCACCCCCCAGCCGAAGCTGAGGTGCGTGGGCCAGCTCTGAATAATCCGGCCGCCGCCCAAGATGGGAACATCCGGCGGCGCAGGCAGCCTGACGGATGCGCTCGTTGGCTCATCGCTGGGAAGGACGTTGGCCGGCGGACTGGGGCGCTGGAAGGGGCGCGCGTCGTCTGCGCTGGGAGAAGAAGCCAGCGGCATGTTGATGGGCAGCAGTTGATAGGTCAGGCTGAGGGCGCCGGTGTTGCTCAGGCTCAGCGTGAACGAAAGCGGCGCGCCGGCCGCGGCCTCAACGTTGATCTCCAACGGCGCAACCTGCAAGTAGCCCGCGGGCAGATGAAAGTCCTGCGCCAGCACCCTGTCATCGGGGATGTCCAGGCACACGCGGTCGCTGCCATAAGCGCCGACAGTCGTCGCCAGAAAACAGGTCTGGCCCGGGGCCGCAAACAGGGTATAGAAGCCATCATCGAGCGCAGGATCAGCGGGCGTCGCCGCAGACGTGACGATCATGCTGCTTGTTTCATTCCTCACCGTGGCGCCGATGATGCCGGCGTGGGTGTTGGCGTCGCGCACGTTGCCGGTCACAATGCTGCCGGGGGCGCTGGTGCAAGGCAGCGTCGGCGGCGGCGTGGCGTTTTGAATGGTCACATCGTCCACGTACCAGCCAGGAGCCACGACGGAATAGTCGGACCACAAGCGAAAGCGAAAACGGAAATTGGACACGCTAAACGAGGGATCGAGGTCAACCGTTTTCTCGCCCCACCCCGTCACGTTGACGCTGCCGCTGACTGGCCCGTAGACGCGCGTCCAGGTGACGCCATTGTCCTTGCTGACGCCCAGGGCGGCGAAGTCGCAGCACGCTTCGGTTTGCAGCCACTGCCACCACGTGAGACGCGCCGACCGGCCGGCAAGGCTTGACAGATCCACCGGCGGCGAAACGATGTAGCCATCCTCGTAGTCAGCATAGCTTCCGCTCAGGTTGGTGGCCCACACCTTGCTGCCGGAATGTGCGCGCCCCGGCCCGTTCGTTGGCGCGCCCCAGGCCCATGAACTGGCGTCGCTCACCGAGGTCTTGGTGAAGCCGCCGTCGTCGCTTTCGAAGGTTTCGCTGTAAAGCGTCGTCACCGGCGGTAGGGGTACGGCCCCAATGCCAATGTCGTCAAGATACCAACCGGGCGCGGTCACGCTGCTGTCGCTGCGGAAGATAAAGCGGATGCGAAAGTTGCGCACCGCGTAATCGGAGCCGAGGGTGACGGTGTGATTGGTCCAGGCAAGATCAATCGAGCCAGAGACTTCGCCATACACCTTATTCCAGGTGGCGCCGCCGTCGTTACTGACCGCGACGCGGGCAAAGTCATAGCTGCGCTCGGTCTGCAGGTATTGCCACCAGGAAACGATGATGGCTGAGCCGGCGTGCGCGCTCAGGTCAATATCCGGGGAGACGACGTAACCATCTTCGTTGTTATCGTAGCTTCCGCCTGGATTCGTGGCCCACACCTGGAGGCCTGAATGGGCGCTGCGCGGCCCGCTGGTGGGTTGACCCCAAGCCCACGACGTCGCACCTTCCACC
>JBGAVB010000369.1:0-3127 GCA_044228345.1 Anaerolineae bacterium
GCATGACGGGTGCATTTCCTTTTCGGGGCGTAGCCCATGCAGGTGGGCTTGGCAGTGGTTGCAGCGATTTTGATCGCCCGATCTCCGACCTGCACCAGTTTGAAATGCGCCCCTTCATGACGTAAGTTTTGAACGTTGCGCGCCGCGCGTGTTATAATGCGAGCAATTACCCGTCTCGTCACTGCCCAATGCAACCTCGCCAGGGGAATGAGACCGACGAATCGCGCGGCGGCATTTGCCGGATTGCACAAAGTCCGCGCACTCTTTCCCAAGTGATGTCCGTGATCGCCCACACAGGACAAACACGGTGTGGCCCTGCTCGACGTGTCATCTACGTAGGAATGGCGTGTCGCAAGGGATGCCGCCGATGGAGTCAAAGATCCTGGTCAAACCATAACCGATTGTGATGTGAGGTGAAGACGTGTTACGATACCTGATCATTGCCCTGCTGATCCTGTTGGGATTAAGCGGCCTGGGCAGCGCCATCTTCGGAAGCCAGACTCGGCGTCGCCTGATATTGACCGCGTTTACTGTCATTGTGTGGGGCGCCGCGGCGTTGATATACTTCAACCCCCCGGCGGAGACGTCGCGCCTGGTCATTGCGCCCACCGACACCCCTGCGCCAACAGCCACGCCGCAGCCCGGGCGCATCATTTGGCATTCTGGACCGAGCGATGATCTACAGCTCTGGATCATGGATGACGATGGGAACAACAAACGCAAGTTAACGACCGGCGCCAACATCGGAACAAACGTCGAACCGGGTTGGTCGCCCGATGGCAGCCAGGTGGTCTTCGTCACCGACCGCATGGACAAAGAAGCCTTGCAGATCTATGTCATGAATGTGGATGGCAGCAATCAGCATCCGCTCATGCCATTCCAGGCCAACCACAGCTGGTCGCCCGACTGGTCGCCCGATGGCAACAAGATCCTCTTCCAGACGAATCGGGGAGAGAACGCCGTCTTCCAGTTGTATACCTGTAATGCGGATGGCAGCAACATCAAAAACATGACCCAGACCGCCACCAACGAAAGCCGCGGCGATTGGTCTCCCGACGGGCAGAAAATCGTCTTTGTCTCTGAACGTGACGGCGATCGTAACATCTACGTGATGGACGCGGACGGCAGCAATCAAAAGGCGCTGACGAGCAGCAAGAGCGACGAGTTGTATCCGCGTTGGTCGCCGGACGGCCGCGAGATTCTGTTTCAAAGCAACCAGGAAGGCAACGGCAATTTCGGCATCTACGTGATGAAGCCTGACGGCAGCGATGTCCGGCGCATCAGCGACCTGGCCGCCAACAACATCACACCGGTCTGGGCGCGGGATGGTCAGGCCATCGTCTTCGCCTCCGATCGCGACGACCCCAATTGGGACTTGTATATCATGGCGCGCGATGGCTCGAATCTGCGCCGCCTGACTAACGATAAATCTGTAGATCGTTTCCCCACGTGGCATGGGAGGTAACATGCACACATCACTACGACGACTGCGTTGGCCGGCTGGCTTCTGGAATGTCGCCGGGCCGGTCTTTATCGTGCTGGCCATGGTTCATCAGAGCGCGCAACCCTCGCCCAGCTACATTGGTTCAGACAACGAGCGCGCCGGTTTTGGCGTGGCCTCAACCATCAACGGATACGACATCGGGCTGCTGCACGGCGGCTGGTATGTGCGCTGGGACGCCCAGTTAGCGCCGGCGGAGCCGGACGGCTACATTTACATGCCGATGCTGCGTGTAAGCGGCGCCACCTTCCGGCCCAGCGGCGATTACCTGGCAACGATCATCAGTCGCAACCTGGGCCGCACCTGGATTGTGGGTAATGAGGCCGACAACATCTGGCAAGACAACGTGCTGCCGCAGGACTATGCCGTCGCCTATCACGACGCTTACACCTTCATCAAAGAGCACGACCCCACGGCCAAAATTGCCATCAATGGCGTCACCCAGGGCACCCCCTTGCGCCTACAGTGGCTTGACCTGGTCTGGAACAGCTATCGCACCCGCTATGGCAGCGACATGCCGGTAGATGTGTGGAACATGCACACCTTCGTGCTGCGCGAACAGATCAACTCGTGGGGCGCGTCCATTCCCCCAGGCGTCAACGCCACCCAGGGTATGCTGTGGGAAATTGACGATCACGACCGGGTTGACCTGGTGCAAGAACAGGTCATTCGCTTCCGCCGCTGGATGAAGGATCATGGGCAGCAGAACAAACCCCTGATCAATACAGAGTACGGCATCCTCTTGCCGGCAAGCTACGGCTTCGAATATGCCCGCGTCGCGCGCTTTCTGACGGGCACCTTCAATTTATTCTATTCGCTGCGCGACCCGGCTTTGGGAATGCCAGAGGATGACTATCGCCTGGTTCAGCGCTGGTGCTGGTTCTCCCTCGACAGCGAGCAGTTCGAGGGGCAGTATGTGCGTTCTCTCTTCGACCGCGCCACCCACCAACTGACTCCCATTGGCGACGCCTATGCCAATTGGGCCCTCAATCATCGCACCTGGTACAGCGATCTCGAAATCAGCGCGGGACCTTCTTACTCAGCCACCTGGGCCGTGTTCGAGAATCAGCCAAGCCGGCTGACGCTGGACGCGGCGGTGATCAATACCGGCAACCAGGCCGCTGGCCGCTTCGGCGTTCGCTTCGGCGTTGGCGCGCCAGAAAACCCCACCCTGACCATGGGCGATGTCACGGTAGCGTCTGGGCTGCCCGCACGCCACAGCCCGCCCGCGGCTGTTCAGGTGACCTGGGAACACGTGATCAGCCAGACAACGCCGCTCTTCGTCCAGGTTGACCCCTTGGACATGGTGCGCGAGTTCCGCGAAAACAACAACTCCAGCACGCTGACCCTGACGCCGCCTGCGTTCTTGGATTTGCAGCTCAGCAATCTGCACACCACGGCCGGCCCCCTGCCCGCGATCGGGGTCACAGGCACCATCACCGTACCCTTGAGTGTGGACATCTCCAATTTGGGCGGCATCGGCGCCGCGGGCGACCTGGAAGTACAGTTCTGGCGGGGTCAACCCAATGTCGGCGCCTACTTGGGCAGCGCCATTCTGAACGTCCAGAACTCGCCACATCTGCCCGTGAGCGCTGCTTTCGAGTGGCTGCATGTGGCGCCTGGCTT
>JBGAVB010000036.1:0-12632 GCA_044228345.1 Anaerolineae bacterium
CCACAAACACGCCGACCGTGACGCCGACGGCGACCAACACACCCACGCGCACACCGACCGTGACGCCGACGGCGACCAACACGCCCACCAACACGCCGACCGTGACGCCGACGGCGACCCATACGCCCACGCGCACACCGACCGTGACGCCGACTGATACCCCAACGCCGACGCCGACCGCGACGAAGACGCCGACCGTCACCCCGACCAACACGCCCACGGTGACGCCGACCGATACGCCCACACCGACGCCAACCGCGACGAATACGCCGACCGTCACCCCGACCAACACGCCCACGGCATCGCCCACGCGCACCGGGACGCCAACCGCAACGGCATCCCCCACGCGCACCCCGACGAATACGCCCTCGTCAACGCGCACCGTGACGCCAACGAACACGGCGTCGCCTACGCCGACCTCGACGCCTACGCTAACTCCTAGTGCAACGCCGACGCCGACGAACACCTCATCGCCGACGCCGACGAACACCTCATCGCCAACGCCGAGTGCGACGCCAACGCCGAGTGCGACGCCGAGTGCGACGCCAACGCCCAGTGCGACGCCGACGCCAAGTGTGACGCCAACGCCCAGTGCCACGCCAACGCCCAGTGCCACGCCAACGCCCAGTGCGACGCCGACGATTACGCCGACATGGACGCCGGGCGCTGTGCCTACCGCGGCGGCGATCAATCCTGGCACGCCAACCTGGGCGCGTTTCCAACCCCATGCGGCTTACGACGGTCAGCACGATCGCTTCCTGGTTGTCTGGCAAGATAAACGCAACGACCCCGGTCGGCAGTGGGTTTTGGGTTATGGGCTAGACAACAACGGCGACATTTACGGCCGCCTGGTGCGCGCCGATGGCACGCCGTTGGGCGCGGCGGACATCGAGATCAACCGCACCGCGCAGGATGCCCAGTGGCCGTTTGTGGTGTACAATCCGCAGCAGCAGGAGTACCTGGTAGCCTGGCAAGAGGTTAGCCCGTTGGCGAACCCATCCAACTGGTTCGACACCTGTTACGACATCAAGGCGCAGCGCATCAGTGCGGATGGGACGCTCATTGACTCGCCGCTGGTCATTGCCGCGGCGATAGATTGCCAGTGGGTGCCCGTGATCAGCTATGATGAACAGAACAATCAGTACCTCATTATCTGGCACGATCACCGCTATCGTATGGGTATGACCCCGCCGCGGCCGCCCGAAACAGCCAAAGAGATATTTGGCCAATGGCTCGGCTATCTCTTCGGCACCCTGCGCCTGGAAGGCGAGAACTTCGTGGTGACCACGGACAGCCAGCCGCCGCATGCGCCCGCGCCGCGCTATCAGCAGTACGCGACGATGGCCTATCACGCCGGCCAGCATTACTTGTTTTGGAGCGATGACCGCAGCGGGGCAGGCGCAGACGAAGCGTTCGACATTTACCACCAAGTGCTCGGCAGCGGTGTGACGGCGTCCGTGACGAACACCGTGACCTACGCGGCCCCTGGCGCGCAGGAGAAGCCGCGCGCGGCATTCAATCCGGCCACGGGTCAGGTGTGGGTCGTATGGCAGGATTATCCGAACCCACCGCCCGCGCCCGATCCGGGAGCGACGGCGCTGCGCCTGGCGCGCCTGGCGCCCAACGGCGCGGTGCAGGCCGTGACAACGGTTGCTGAGCCGGTCTCGCCCTGGCCTGTGCCAGACCTGGCGTGCAGCAGCAGCGGCCAGTGCGATGTCATTTGGGGCGGCTCCGGCGTCTGGCTGGCGCGGCTGGATGCGGCCGGCGCGCTGCGTCAGGCTCCTGTGCGCCTCTCCACCGTGCCCACCGAAGACCCGCGCCTCATCGCCGCCGGTCCGCAGCGCCTTTGCTTGCTCTTTGCCAATAACGGCTACCTCTACGTCACCGTGCTGACCGAATAGGCAAAGCCGCGCAAAGGCAGGATATTGTTTTGGGGTTTCCCGAAAGGGGAGTCATAGCCCATGTACATCGGTGATTACCTCGGCCGGCGGGCCATCTACTCGCCCACGCATATGGCCGTTGTGGATGTTGGCAAGACGCCGGCGTTACGGTTGACGTATGCAGATATGAACCTGCGCGCCAATCGCCTGGCAAACTGGCTGCGCACGATAGTTGGCGTCGGCAAGGGGGATCGGGTGGGCGTTCTGGCCCGCGACGGCGTGGAGCATCTCGATCTTTTCTTTGCCTGCGGCAAACTAGGCGCAATCCATACCCCCTTCAACTGGCGTCTCCACTGGCGTGAACTGCTGACGGTGATCCAGGAAACCAGCCCGCGCATCTTGTTCTATTCGGATGAGTTCCAGGATACCGTTGCGATCCTGCGCGACGCCCTGCCGACTCTCACCCTGGAAAAGTCCCGAGTCTATGTTCACCTCGAAGGCCGCGGCGTGAGCGACAGCCTGGCGTATGCGGACATTATGGCGCAGGCGGCCCCGATCCCTGTCACGTGCCCAGGATTGGATGCGGAAGACACGGCCGCGCTCATCTTCACGGGCGGCACCACCGGCCATGCGCGCGGCGCTCGCATTACGCACGGCCAGATTGCCTGGAACACGCTCAACACGGTCATTCATGATCTGGAGCACCACGACATCTTTCTCAACGTCTTTCCCTTGTTTCATACTGGCGGCCTTTTCGTGTATACTCTACCGCAGATTGTCCTGGGCGGCGCGGTTGTGCTGGCCCGGCACTTCGACCCGGTGCAAGTGCTCAGTCTGATTGAGCAGGAGCGAGTGACGGTCTTTCTGGGCGTGCCGACCATGTACGAACTATTGACGCAGGCGCCTACCTGGGCCACGGCCGATCTAAGCTCGCTGCGCTTCTGCACCAGCGGCGGCGCGCCGCTGCCGGTGCCTTTAGTGGAAAAGTACACGACCGAGAAGCGCGTACGGTTCAAGCAGGGGTTTGGCATGACCGAGTTCGGCCCTGGCGTCTTCGCCCTGGCTGCGGAAGATGCCATCCGCAAAGCTGGCAGTATCGGCCGCCCCAATTTCTATGTGGACGCCCGCATTGTAGACGGCAAGAACCAATCGCTTGGCCCAGATCAAGTGGGTGAACTGGTCTTGAAAGGCCCGTCCGCAGCGGCCGGCTATTTCGATGCGGCGGTCAATACCGCTCTCGTGGATGACGAAGGCTGGTTTCACACCGGCGACCTGGCGCGCTACGATGCGGAATGGTATTTTTTCATTGTCGGTCGCAAGAAGGACATGTTCATCTCTGGCGGTGAGAACGTATACCCGGCTGAGATTGAAGCGGTGCTTTATCGCCATCCCGCAGTGGCCATGAGCGCAGTGATCGGTGTGCCGGATGCGCGTTGGGGCGAAGTAGGGCGGGCGTTTGTGACTCTGAAGCCAGGCGCAGCCGCGACGCCCGAGGAGTTACTCTCGTTCCTGCAGGCCAACCTGGCGCGCTTCAAAGCGCCGCAGCGCGTGGTGATCCTGGATGTCATGCCGCTGTCTGCCGCGGGCAAAATCTTGAAGCACGAACTCAAAGCCCGAGCAGAGCCGGCCTGAAGCAGAGAGTCGGCGAATATCAACCTGCCGTGAAAGGCGCAAATGACAAGAGGAAGACTCCAGAGAATTCGGGAAGTCTGCGGCAAAATTGCCGCGTGCAGCGCAAGACAACATGCGGCCTAACCTGCTTTTGTTCGATGTGGATAGCACCCTGGTAAATTCACATGGTGCGGGGCGGCTGGCGCTGGCGCGCGCGCTGCAAGCCGTCTATGGGACACGCGGAGAGATTGAGGTCATTCCCCTGGCGGGGAGCACCGATTGGCGCGCAGTGCGTGAGGCGCTGACCCCGACCGGCCTCAGTGAGGCAGACATCGTGACCGGATGGCCTGAGTTTTGCCGTGTGGCGCCGACCTGCCTGGAACTGACGATTGCTGAGGTCGGCATTAGTCCCTGCGCGGGCGCGCTGGAGCTGCTGGCCGCGCTGCAACCGGCCGTGGCGCGCAACCAGGCGCTGTTGGGACTGGTCACGGGCAACCTGGAGAGCACCGCGCCGGTCAAGCTGCGCGGCGCGGGCATCAACCCGGCGCAGTTCCGTGTGGGCGGCTACGGCTCGGACAGCGGCGATCGCAATCAGCTTCCGCGACTCGCCGTGGAACGCGCCGCCGTGCTCACCGGTCACACCTTCGTGAGCCGTGAGGTGGTGGTGATTGGCGACACCCCTGCGGACATCGCCTGCGGCCAGGCTATTGGCGCGGCCACGGTCGCTGTGGCGACGGGGCCATTCCGTGTGGACGTTTTGCGCGCCGCCGGCGCCGATTGGGTGTTCGAGGATCTGCGCGCCACCGAGATCCTACTGTCCGCGCTGCTCCGCAGGTGAGCTTCCTGTTGACTATTACCGGCGCCATAGCGCCTGGGCGTACGAAGTCGCGGAGACCAAAACGACGGATACAGACGAGGCGCTTGCCTGATGCCGATAGTTGCTTTGCACGACATTGAGCTGCACTATGATGACCAGGGGCCGGCGGATGCCAGCGAGACCCTGCTGTTCGTGCATGGCAGCCTGGCGAGCAGCCGCTGGTGGCAGCCCGTGAAGCCGCATTTGCCGGCCGCGTGGCGCCTGATTGCGGTTGACCAGCGCGGCAGCGCCCGCTCGCGCCGGCCGGGTAGGGATGATGACGAAGCGTTTTACGCCATCCCGCGCCTGGCAGCCGACCTGGCGCAGTTCGTCGCCGCCCTGGGGCTGACCGACTATCACCTGGTGGCCCATGCCTTCGGCGGCGCCGTTGCCCTGGAGGGCATCGTCAGCGGGCTGCTGCAGCCACATTCGTTGATCCTGGTGGACACGGCGCCCGCCATGGGCGTCGTGACGCCGGAGGAGGCCTTTCCATACCTGACGCAGATGCGCACGGATCGGGGCTTGTTGACGCGCGCGCTGGCCAGCCTGATGCCTGCGCATGCGCCGGATGATTTTTTCCAACGCCTGGTAGATGATGCGCAGGCCATGCCCGCGGCCGCGTTTACCGGCCCGGCGCGCGCCCTGGCTCACTGGAATGTCATGGCTCAGCTTCCCCACATTCACCTCCCAACCTTGCTAATTCGGGGCGAACAGGATATGATGGTAGAAAGCGAAGCGACTCGCTTCACCTTCCTGGGCATCGCTGGCGCGGCCAATCTGGAAGTCTTCCGCGGCTGCGGCCACTGTCCCATGATCGAGCAACCTGACGCCTTTGCCGATTCTGTCGTTCGTTTTATCGAAGAGGATAAACTACTGCCGCATGCCGACCTTGAACGTTAACGGAATTGACTTCTACTACGAGCTGCACGGAGTGGACAACGCTCCGGTTGTCGTCCTCAGCAATGGAATCCTGGCCAGCACCGCGAGTTGGTTCAACCAGACGCCGGTGCTCAAGCCACACTTCCGCGTCCTGCTCTACGACTGTCGAGGGCAGGGACAATCAGCCCACCCGCCGGGGCCTTACACCTTTGAGCAGCACGCCGATGACCTGGCCGCCCTGCTCGATCGCCTGCGCATTCAGCGAGCGCATATCGCTGGCATTTCGTATGGCGGCGAAATCAGCCTGACCTTCGCGCTGCGCTATCCGGCGCGCACCCTCAGCCTGTTTGCCGCGAACGTGGTGAGCCATGTGGACAGCGCGTTGGCGACGATTATTGCCGCCTGGCGCGACGCGGCGACCAGGCGTGATCCTGATCTTTTCTTCAATGTCACAACGCCCTACAACTATTCCTCGGCCTGGATACGCGCCAATGCGGCCGCGCTGGCGCTGGCGCATGAGCGCTACCAACGCCTCGATTTCCCAGCCGTGGCCCGTCTGTTGACTTGTTTTCTCGATCTCAACCTGACCGAGCGCCTGCCGGAGATCAAGGCGCCTACCTGTATTGTGGTGGGAGAGAAGGACATGCTCAAGCCGCGCGACTACGGCCAGCTCATCGCGGATGCGATTCCTGGCGCCGAGCTGCATGTCCTTCGCGACGCCGGGCACGCCAGCTTCTGGGAACGCCCAGCCGAGTTCAACAGCATCTTGCTCGGCTTTCTCAAGAAGCACCCCAAGTAGGCGCAGGGGCGGCTGACCTTGCGCGTGCGGAAAGCAGCATGAACGTTGGGCGCGCGCAAATGGGCTGCTGGTTCTACTGGGAAATCATCATCCCCGGTCAGCGCGGCGCTGGAAACGCCCCAAGCAGGCGACGCCGGTAATGATGCATATCATACCTAGCTGTGGGATGATCGAGTAAAATACCGGCGTGTTCACGATCAGCCACGCGCTGGATACAAGAATCAGGATGGACTCCGGCGCTGCACGCGAGAAGATAGGGATATCCAGAATAGAGGGATTATGCTCAACTACCCATCGAATCTGAAACACGAGAGAATTCGCACCTGGGTCGAAGAAATGGCGGCCTTGTGCAAGCCCGATGCCGTCTACTGGTGTGATGGCTCCCAGGCTGAGTACGACGAAATGTGCTCACGCCTCGTTAAGTCTGGCACATTCATCCGATTGAATGAAGAGAAGCGCCCGAACAGCTTCCTGGCGCTCTCTGACCCGAGCGATGTCGCGCGGGTGGAAGATCGCACTTTCATCTGCAGCGTCAGAAAGCAAGATGCTGGCCCCACCAACAATTGGCTTGACCCGAAGGAAATGAAGGCCCGCCTGAACCAGCTCTTCGATGGTTGTATGCGCGGCCGCACCATGTACGTCATTCCCTTCAGCATGGGCCCACTCGGCTCCTTCATTGCGCACATCGGCGTTGAGCTAAGCGATTCACCGTATGTCGTGGCCAATATGCGTATCATGACGCGCATGGGGGCCAAGGTGTGGGATGTGCTGGGCGCCGATGGCGAATTCGTGCCGTGTATGCACTCGGTGGGCGCGCCGTTGGCCCCTGGCCAGCAGGACGTGTCCTGGCCGTGCAACAAGGACCAGAAGTACATTGTTCACTTCCCTGAAGAACGCGCAATCTGGTCCTTTGGCAGCGGCTACGGCGGCAACGCCTTGTTGGGCAAGAAGTGCCTGGCGCTGCGCATCGCCTCTACGATGGCGCGCGACGAGGGGTGGCTGGCCGAGCACATGCTGATTTTGGGCGTCGAAGCGCCCAATGGCGAGAAAACCTACGTCGCCGCGGCCTTCCCCAGCGCATGTGGCAAGACCAACTTTGCCATGCTCATCCCGCCGAAGGCTTTCGACGGCTGGAAGATCACCACGGTAGGCGATGACATTGCCTGGATCAAGCCTGGCCCGGATGGTCAGCTCTACGCCATCAATCCAGAGGCCGGCTACTTCGGCGTGGCGCCTGGCACGTCGGACAAGACCAACCCCAACGCCATGGCCAGCATCACGGCCAATACCATCTTCACCAACGTGGCGCGTACGCCGGATAATGACGTGTGGTGGGAAGGTATGACCAAGGTGCCGCCGCCGGAATTGATTGACTGGCAAGGCAAGCCCTGGACGCCCGATTCGGGTCGCAAGTCTTCCCATCCCAATGCACGCTTCACGGCGCCGGCCTATCAGAATCCGGTGATTGATGCGGACTGGGAAAATCCCGAGGGCGTGCCGATCAAGGCCTTTATCTTTGGTGGTCGCCGCAGCACCGTGGTTCCGTTGGTCATGCAGGCATTCAACTGGAACTATGGCGTCTACATGGCGGCCACGATGGGATCAGAAACCACGGCGGCTGCTGTTGGACAAGTGGGCCAGGTGCGACGTGATCCGTTCGCCATGCTGCCTTTCTGCGGCTACCACATGGCCGATTACTTCAATCACTGGCTGCAGTTCGGCCGCACGATTCCTAATCCGCCGCGCATCTTCGGCGTGAACTGGTTCCGCACCGACAAGAACGGCAAGTTCCTGTGGCCTGGCTTTGGCGAGAACATGCGCATCCTCAAGTGGATCGTCGAACGCGCCAACGGCCGTGCTGTCAGCGTCGAGAGTCCGCTGGGCTGGATGCCGCGCTACGAAGATTTGGACTGGCACGGGCTGGAGGACTTCTCGCGTGAGCAGTTCCTGGACCTGATGAGCGTAGATCGTGAGCAGTGGAAGCAGGAGATGCTCGAGCACGATGAGCTGTTCATCAAGCTGTACGACCGTCTACCCAAGGAATTCATCTTCATCCGTGAGCTAATCCTCTCTGCCCTGTGGCGTTCACCGGAGCAGTGGGCTTTGGCGCCTGAAATCGTGTGAAGAGTCGCCCGCGTGTAAGCGCCTGATCAGTAAATAGATCGCGATGCCATGAGACCGGGTTTGGACTTCCAGCCCGGTCTTTTTTTGCGCTGATGCGCGTCGCTGCGGCTCCTTATTTGCATCTTGTGCGCTTGTCGTATATCCTAACGAGGGACCTGCGACATCGTCGAATTCTCACACGTCTCGGTCTACGAGGTAAAGAGTCATGGCTGAATGTGTCAATTGCAAGACCTGGAATCCGGATGACAAAATGGTGTGCTGGCGCTGCCAGACGCCCCTGCCGAGGCCGAAGCCGCCGCAGCCCAAACGGCGGATGTCCTATATAACGTTATCGTGGCTCATTGTGGCTCTTTTCTTGATTGGCTGGCTGTTCTTCCAGCTTTTTATTCTGAATCCGGTTGGCCGCTAGGGCGCCGGCATGGCACAACCAGAGAGTCTCGCTGTCGCTGCCGATTCTCTTTCTGTCTTGTCCGATGAGTCTGCGCCTGTAAGGCCCGTGCCGGCCGCACTCGCTGCGCGTCTGTTAATTTGGGGCCGCGACCAGGGACGCTCACTGCCCTGGCGCAAGCCGTCTATCGCTGGTCATCGTGATCCCTACCTGGTTTGGATCAGCGAAATTATGCTGCAGCAGACCCAGGTAAACACCGTGATCCCCTACTACGAACGGTGGCTCGCGCGCTTCCCCACGTTGGCGGACTTGGCCGCGGCTCCCCTGGACGATGTTCTAAAATGCTGGGAAGGTTTGGGCTATTATGCGCGCGCGCGCAACCTGCACAAGGCCGCGATCAAAATCGCGACCGACCTCAACGGCGAGTGGCCGCGCACCGTTGAGGGACTGATGGCCCTGCCCGGCATCGGCCGCTACACCGCTGGCGCCATTCTGAGCCTGGCTTTCGGCCAGCGCGCCGCGGCCCTCGAAGGCAATCTGAAGCGCGTGCTGAGCCGCGTCTTCGATGTGGACACGCCTTTGGGCCAGGCGGCCACCGAGGCGCGCCTTTGGCATTTGAGCGAAGAAATGGTAGCGGCCCTGGCGCATGATGACCAGGCGGGGCCGTTGAACGAGGCGCTCATGGACTTGGGGGCTGCGGTGTGCCTGCCCCAGAATCCAACCTGTTTGACGTGCCCCCTGGTGGGCATGTGCCTGGCGCAGGCTCGTGGTGTGCAGAATGCCCGGCCCGTGCGTGCGCCGCGCAAAGCACTGCCTTATTTTGACGTGACCTGCGGGCTGATTTGGGGTGAAGACGGCCGCTTGCTCATTGCACAGCGGCCGCCCCACGGGATGCTGGGCGGCCTGTGGGAATTTCCAGGCGGCAAGCTGGAGCCCGGCGAAAGCCTGCCTGAATGCCTGCAGCGTGAGATCATGGAAGAGCTTGGCATTGCCATCGAGGTGGGCGCGAAACTGACGGCGGTTGAGCACACCTACACTCATCTGCGCATCACACTGCATGCGTTCCACTGCCGTGTGCTGCACGGCGAGCCGCAGGCCCTGGGGGTGGCTGATTGGGCCTGGGCGCGGCCGGGTGAGTTGGACCGCTACGCTTTTCCCGTGACTGACCTCAAGGTCATTCGCGCCCTGCGAGAGGGCGACGCTGCGGCTCGACTGAGCTTGCCGAAGTTCGCCGTTGAAACCGCCCCACCGGCGGCGCAGTTGGCCTGAACCGTCTGCCGGGCGCATGCCGCGGCGCAAGCGTCAGGCGCATCATGAAGAAACGAGGGAGAGATTCACATGTCGAGGATCTTGCGTTGGGGTTTGTTGAGCACAGCGCGCATCAATCGCGCGATTCTGACCGCCATGCCGCTGTCGAAGCGCAACATCGTGACCGCGGTGGCCAGCCGCACGCCCGCGCAGGCCGCCGCGTATGCCGCACAATGGGGGATTCCGCGTACCTTTGGCAGTTACGAAGCCATGCTGGCCGATCCCGATGTGGACATTGTCTACAATTCCCTGCCCAACGCGATGCATGTCGAGTGGACGATCAAAGCGGTGCAGGCCGGCAAGCATGTGCTGTGCGAGAAACCGCTGGCCTTGACCGTGGCCGATGTGGATGCTGTGGCTGCCGCAGCCCAGCAGGCCGGGGTCGTCGTGGCTGAGGCCTTCATGTACCGCCATCACCCACAAACGACGGTTGTCAAGGAGTTGATGACGCAAGGCGCCATTGGTGAAGCGCGCCTGATTCGCGGCGCGTTCAGTTTTTTGCTGACGAACCGTCAGGATCCCCGCCTGCTGCCAGGATTAGGCGGCGGTTCGATTTGGGATGTGGGCTGCTACCCCATCAGCTTCACGCGTTTCCTGGCCGGCGCAGAGCCGATCGAGGTGTTTGGCTGGCAAATTACCGGCCCGAGCGGCGTGGATGAGCTGTTCACGGGGCAGATGCGCTTTGCTACCGGCCTTCTGGCGCAGTTCGATTCGGCTTTTCAACTCCCGGTCCGCGCCTTCATGGAAATCGTGGGCAGTGAAGGCACGTTGACGGTGCCGACGCCGTTCAAGCCGCAGACGAACGTGGAAGTGCTGCTGCGAGACAAGAACGATGGGATCGAAATCGTCAAGATCGAGGGCGAATCATTGTATCACGGCGAGATCGAAGACATGGCCGACGCGGTCCTGTTGGGGAAACCGTCGCGCGTCAGCCTGGCTGAAAGCCGGGGCAATGTGGCGACGATCAGCGCACTGCTGGAATCCGCCCGCACGAACCGCCCCGTGACCATGTGAGGTGAGTATGCCAACAGTTTTGCCAACACCCGCCGACGCGACCGCGGCGGCGTTCCTGTGGGGCGATGCGCTCATTCGCATTGCCATTATCATCCTCGTCACGCTGATCCTGCTGCGCGTTGTTCATCTGCTGGCGCGGCGAGTTCAGCGCCGATTGGGCGCTGCTGAAGGCGACCAGCAGCAGTTGTTGCGTGTGCATACCCTGCTGCAGACCGCGCGCAGTATCATTGACGTGGTGATTGTCCTCTTGGCCGTTTTCATGATCCTCTACGCCCTGGGTATCAACGTGGTGCCTCTCCTGGCCGGCGCCAGCGTGGCCGGCCTGGCTATCTCCTTGGGCGCGCAGACGCTCATGAAGGACTACATCGCGGGGACGTTGATCCTGCTCGATGACGTCTACCATGTGGGCGATGCCATTGAGATTGGGAGCGTTACAGGACGCGTAGAACGGGTCACGCTGCGCACGACCTATGTGCGCAGTGACGACCACAGCGTTTTGCACATTGTGCCGAACGGCGAGGTGCGCGTGGTTGCCAACCATCGCGCGCTGCCGCGCCCTGCGCAGTCGTCGCTGGAACGACAGTAGGAACGGTATGCTTTCTGTGGTTCTTCGGACATGGCGCCGCTTGATGGCGCTCGATAATGCCCAACTGACGCCGGAGTTGAGGTGGAATTTCGGCCACCTCTACCTGGATATCGCCGGCTTTGGCATTCTCGCCGGCAGCGCGATGGCCTTTATCTCGGTCTTCGCCGCTCGCCAGGGCGCAACCGGCATCCAGATCGGCCTCTTGAGCGGCGGGCCGGCCATTGTAAACTTGCTCATGTCATTGCCGACCGGCCGTTGGCTCGAAGGCCAGGTGCTGACCCGCACTGTCTTTGTCACCTCGATCTGGAATCGCGCCGGCTACGCCTTGCTCGTCATCTTGCCCTGGCTGCTTCCCCCGTCGGCCCAGGTATGGGCGATTCCAGTTGTGATTATGCTGATGTCTGTGCCGGGCACCTTGATCTCCATCGCTTTCAACGCGATGTTTGCCGACGTGGTGCCGCCAGCCTGGCGCGCGTTGGTGGTGGGCAGGCGCAGCGCCATGCTCGCCGTTTGCATGACCATCGCCTCGCTGACCAGCGGCCTGCTGCTCGACCGCCTGCCCTTTCCGCTCAATTACCAGTTGGTCTTTTTCATCGGCGTGATGGGCGCGGCCATGAGCAGCTATCACTTGTGGTTCTTACGACCGATGTCAGCCGCGCCCGCGCGTGTTGGCCGCCCCATCCTGGATGCAGCGCAGCCGGGCAGCCTGCGTCTGGTTGACACGCTGCGCACGTCATTGGGGCTGCGCTTCTTGACCCGCGCCCACGGCAAACCGCTGCTCCGGCTCGATTTGCTGCGCGGCCCCTTTGGCTCCATGCTGGCAGCCTACCTGTTTTTTTACCTTTTTCAAGCCATGCCCGTCCCCTTGTTCCCTCTCTTTTGGGTGCGCCAGCTACATCTTACCGATGGTCAGATCAGCCTGGCCGCGGCGTTGGTCAATGCAGCCACGCTCATCAGCTCGCTCTATCTCGTGCGCATTAGCAATCGCCGCGGGCATCACTGGGTTCTCGTGGTGGGGGCCGCCTTCTACGGCATCTATCCCCTGTTGACCGGCCTGGCCTGGGACGTCACGTTGATCTGGGCAGCCTCGCTGTTGGGCGGCGGCGTCTGGGGATTGGCGAGCGGCGGCCTGGTCAACCGTTTGATGGAACGCGTGCCAGAGGACGACCGCCCCGCGCACATGGCGC
>JBGAVB010000370.1:0-3118 GCA_044228345.1 Anaerolineae bacterium
ATCGCGAAATCAGGAATCCAGTGGGGGCTTAACCGGCGTCATGTCCGGGCGCAGGGCCGTAATTTGGGCGCGCAGTTGATCCGCGCGGCCGCGCAAGGCGTTTGCCTGGTTGGTTTCCGAGGTCGCCAGGCGGCGCAGCCGGGCTTTGACAAAGGCCAGGTCAACCAGGCGATGCTGAAACAGCGCAGTTCGCTGTCGCTCGCTGCTGCGCCAAAACGGCAGCAGAGCCAGCCGGCGCACCGCGCGCGCGCTAAACGTCAAAATCGCCTCGTACTCTTCCGGTCGCAGCAGCACGCCCACCTCATCGGCCAATTCGACGCGAATCCAACGGCGTTCCTGGTCCCAGGTTAAGACGACAATCAGCGCCAGCAGCCAAAAACCACCCCAATCGGCCAGGGTTCCCAGCAGGAACGGTACAATGGAGACGCTGGAAAGCTCAGCGCCCAGGTTGTGCAGCCCATGAAGAAGGATGGCCGCGGTTAATCCCAGAAGCGGAAAAAGCCAGCGCCAGGCGCGCCGTCGGCTGAGCACAGCCAGGCCAAACCCGATGCCTGTGCAGGCGGTGAAGACAGCATGATTGAAACCAAAGATGACGGCCCGCAGCCCCACCACGGCCGCCCACCAACTCCAACCTTGTTCGCCGTAGGCGCCAATGAAATAGAAGATATTCTCCGTCATGGCAAAACCAAAGCCCACCACGGCGCCGTAAACGATGCCATCGAGCACGCCGTCAAACTCGCGTGAGGCCAACGTGACCACGGCCAACAAGGCCAACGCTTTGACGACTTCTTCGATGATCGGCACGCCGAGCGCGCTGGATAGAATTGCGCCGCGGTAGATGCCTTCGTTGACCTGCGGTATGGTCTGTCCGGAGCTTTCCAGGATCAAGGCTACCGCAGTGGCCGGCACAGCCCCCCAAAAAAAGACCGCCAGCAGCAAAGGCAGCGGCTCGCGCTCGTGGCGGTCAGCCCACCAGACGAGGAGCGTATAAAGGACGGTCGGCGCCAGCGCGGCCAGCACGGATGCCACGATAACCAGCCAGACTCATGATCCGGGTCTCACCAAAACGAAGGTGCGGGCAGGGGGAAGGTCGTCAGGCGCTGGCCGTCAACGTGGCGGGTTGGCGGCCAGCGAAGAGGTCAGGCAGGTGGTTGAAAGCCGCTCACGCGCTTGGCCCACTTGGCGTAGGTGCTGGCGAAGTGAGGCCAAAGGCCGCTCGGCGTGCCGACGGCCTCCGCCGCGCTCAAGCTGCGCATGAAGGCCGGCCGGTCATCACTGAAAGGCGGCATCAGGAGATAGCCCCGACCAATTTCACCGATGGTGTGGGCGTCGCTGCCGGCCGTGATCAGTTTGCCGTAGCGGCGCGCCAGCGACAGCGCGGCATCGTTGTCGTCGCGGTAGAGACAGCGCGCGTTGAAGACCTCGATGGCATCCACCTGATCCACAAAACGCTGCGTGTTCACCTCGCCCAGGGCGGAACGGCGAAACGAGTCGGCCGGGTGGGGGATGCTGATGACTGCGCCCTGCGCGCGTAAGCGAGCCAGGGTCTCCTCCGGCGACAGCCCTTTGGGCACTTCCTCGGTGACAAAGTAGGCAATGAATTCGCCGGCCGTGCTCTTGATCTCTTCGCCAACGATGATCAGGTCAGGCGCCAGGCGCTTGAGCAGACGCGCGCCTTCTACATTGTTATGCTCAGTGATCGCAAGTTTATCCAGGCCGCGCTCGAGCGCGGTCTCGATGATGGCGCGTGGATTCATCCAACAGTCACGCGAGAACCAACTGTGACAATGCAGGTCCACCTTCCACAGATTAGTCATACGCGCATTGCTCCTTATGTCAACACTTATCTCGGCTGCTGGCGTCGCCTCAACATACCGCCCAACAGCAGCGCCGCGCCGGCTGCGCCAGCCGCGGCAATCAACGTTGTCTGGGGTTCCACGCCTGGCATCACCACGCGGCCATCGCCGTATTGTTGGAACAGACGCCCCCACTTCGTTTCCAGCGCGGCCTGCACGCGCGGGCGTCCTACAAAGGGATACCAGTAGACATTATGGTAGAAATTGGAGGCAAAGAACGACCAGGGCACAAGCGGCGAGCGCAGGAGCAGGTTCTCGAACGGTTTGAGCGCGCCGTGATAGATCAGCTTCTGTCCGCGGCTGGCAAAGGTGTCCTCCTGTACAAAGCGCCAATCCTCGCCCGACACATCGTAGCCAACCAACTCGATCTCCTTCGGGTCAGCCACGCCCAGCCCCATCTCGTGCGCCAGGCGCAGGAAGGGAATCTCCATGGGATTGAAGCCTTGCAGTTTGGCGGACATCGCATCAATGGCCACTTGATCGGCCGACGCCAAAATGAGATCCTTCTCGTGCCAGCGCATGGCGCGCGGCCCAGGGCCGTCGCCGGCAAAGGTGGCATCCATCACGGCGAACAAGCCGCTGTGAATCTCCTGCTGAATGGTCAGCAGGTCCACCAGGGTTTCGTGAATGACGCCATGCGTCCAGTGACGTTTCTCGGTCAGCAGGCCGCCAAACGCATTCTTCATGGCGCCGGTAATCGTCGTGAAGACGTGCGTCTTGACCGTAGGTAGATGCACGATGTTACGGCCGATGAACATCTCCGGGATGAGAATGCCGTCAGGGAAGATCTTATTGAGCACGAGCATCGGCGCGCGCGGTTCATAGCGAATCCAACGCACCTCAGGCTCGTACAGATGGACATTGCGCACGCCGTAGGCGTCCACCACGGGTTTGTGCTTGTTGTTGCGCTCGCCCACATACGCATCCACAACCACTGTCTGATTCTGCGCGCCGATCAGGTCATGGTATCCGGCGCGCTGCAAACCGCGAATGACGCCTTCGAGCTGCCACGGTTCGGTGGAACAGGCAGGGTACCAGGTCTGCCAGGAGATATTGATCTTGAGGATCGTCTCCTTGTCGGCGGGCAAGGCGGATTGCACATCGGCCAGCTGCAGCAGCTTTTCATAGTCTTCCAACACCGTTTGCGGTGTGGTCTTCAAGACCGCCACTTTTACCCGCAGCTTGCCCGGTGCACCGGATGGCGAGTACGTCGTCATCCAGTTCGATACCCGGTTCGAGAACAAGGCGGCGGCGGTTGAAAC
>JBGAVB010000371.1:0-3109 GCA_044228345.1 Anaerolineae bacterium
GCAGCCTACCCGACAGTCCATCGCTTCATGCACTTTCCAGGATATTGCGGTCGTCCAAGAATTCTACGGGGGCTGGTATTATATCATGATGCTTCTGCCCTTTCAATTGACCCCGCGCCCTCCGATTTCGCGGCTTGCCTCAATCATGTGCTACAATCCCTGCCATCATGACCACGCCGTTTGTTCGCCAACTGACCTTCGATACTGGCCGCCCGAGGACATCCGGGCGACCTGGAGACAACTGATTCCCAAGAGGAAGTAAATGCCAAGTAACAACCGTCCAGCGGAGATATTTGGGTATCCACTTGACAACGCGTCAAGCGATGCGCAACAAAGCCGACAGCGTTTCTGGTGTCCATTTGTAGATCGTGTCTGCAATAAGACGAGTCGTCTTTTGGATTACCCATTCGGGGTGTGCTCAGTGCAGTGTCGCAACGGTGTGCGGGCAACCTGCCCACGCCGGTTTGAAGAAGGTGGTACATTGGGTGGAATACCGCGGGTCATCGAGGATATCGCGCATCATTACTTCGGAGATCTCAACAACGTAATCTCGTTTGCCGAGGTTGGGCTGCCCAACGTCGGTACGATTGACTATGTGCTCGTCCGACACAAGCCGCTGAAAGCTGAAGTAGATGATTTTGTGCTGGTTGAGTTTCAGGCAGACTCGACGACGAGCACCGGCGCCATTGTACAAGCGCTTCGAGATTTCGTTGCCGGGCAAGACATCACTCAGCGATCATACGCCTTCGGAATGGACACTTACGCTGCAATCAAACGCGCCGTGACTCAACTATTGAACAAAGGCATTGTGTACGAAGCCTGGAAGACCACCTCTTATTGGGTCATCCAGGAATACATTTACACCAACTTGGTGCACCGGTACGGCTTACGACCCGACGGCTATGTGGCCGATCACGCCTCACGTTTTGCGCTGTACGATCTCGCCCCTGAGAGTGGGCGCTTGGTACTAAAACCTACTCGTTTTGTCTCGACCACAGTGGACGAATTGTTCCACGCGATGCGCCATAATCCAGGGTTGCCGGAGAAACAAGCCTTCGTCAATGCCCTGAACGCCCGGTTGCAGGCTCGCTTGAAACTGAATTTCAGCTAATCGCCAGACGCAGACATCGGTTGCGCGCAGTTCGACGTAACGGTCATGTGCAAAATTTGCGCGCGCAGCAGCTGCCGGCTCGCAAACCCAATTATCACGCCGCGCGCACGGCCATGGTCGCGGTAGCCTGCGCGGTGGGCATGATGATGATCTCGTTGATGTTGACGTGGCTGGGCCGCGTGGCGCAGTAGACAACGGCGTCTGCCACGTCGTCGGGGGTCAAGGGCGTCAGCCCCTGGTACACTTTGGCCGCGCGCGCTTCATCGCCGCGAAAGCGCACCTGGCTGAACTCGGTTTCCACCATGCCCGGATCCACTGTACTCACGCGCACATCGGCGCCGAGCAGGTCCATGCGCATGCCCTGCGTCAACGCCGCGACCGCGTGTTTGGTCGCACTGTAGACATTCCCGCTCGGATAGACCTGGTGCCCGGCGATGGAGCCGATGTTGATGACGTGCCCGCGGCGGCGTGCGACCATGCCGGGAATCACGGCCCGGCTGACGTAGAGCAAGCCTTTGATGTTCGTGTCAATCATCTCTTCCCAATCGGCCAGCTTGCCTTCGTGCAGTTTATCCAGCCCGCGGCTAAGCCCCGCGTTATTGACCAGGATGTCTACCGCGGCCCAGGCGACAGGCAGGCTGTTGATGGCAGCCTCGACGGCCGGCTGGTCACGCACATCCAGTTGAATCGTGTGTACTTCGACGCCGTGCTGCGCGTAGACTTCAGCGGCCAGCTTATGCAGGCGCTCGATGCGCCGCGCGGCCAGCAGCAGGCGCGCATCGAGGCTGGCAAAGGCGTGCGCGCACGCCGCGCCGATGCCGCTGCTGGCGCCGGTGATGAGAACGGTCTTGCCGTTGAGTGAAAACACGATGAGCCTCCTGTGAGGAATGGCGATTGAATTGATGACCGATTATAGGCCAGACCCGGCAAATCCAAAAACCGCCTGGCCGGGCGTCGCGGCTGAAACCACAGGCAATCTCAAACTCGGCACGTACCTGACCACAAGGAACGCATAGAACACAAAGAAACGGCTCAAGAGCCGCGGATTGGCGGGATCTTTGTGCTCTTTGCGTTCTATGTGGTAGCAAAATCGCTCGAATTTGAAATTCTTGTGAAACCACCAAATCGGTTGACTTACGCGACCTGATTGGCTATAATCACGCGGGCGATTCGCTCACGCAAACGCCAAAGTCTCCGAACCGATTCCCACGTAACGTGCTGTGATCTTCTTGCAGGAGAAACTCACGATGACCAAGAAAGCATTGCTGATCGGGTTGAACGAATACAGCGACGGCAAAAACAGCCTGCGCGGCTGTGTCAACGATGTCGAGCAGGTCAAGGGCCTGCTCAAAACGTACTATGGATTCAGCGACGACGCCATCAAGCTGTTGGTCAACAGCCAGGCCACCAAGGCCGGGATCCAAGCAGGGCTAGACTGGTTGACCACCGGTAGCCAGGCAGGCGATGTCCTGATTTTCCACTATTCCGGCCACGGCAGCCAGGTGGCCGATAACGGCAACGATGAGCTGGATGGTTCTGACGAAATCATCATCCCCTACGACCACGACTGGAACAACCCCTTGCGCGACGACGATCTCAAGGCGGCCTTCGATCGCATTGGCCCAGGCGTCAGCCTGACCGTCATGATGGACTGCTGCCATTCAGGCACGGGCACCCGCCCGGTGCCGCCCGCGGATGCGGACCCGACCACGCTGCCGATATCGCGGTCGCGCTATCTTATTCCGACGGACGCGGTGCAGGCGCAAATTGATCAATTACAGGAAGCCCGCGCAGCCGTCATCGAGTCGCGTCTAGGCGACGCGCCGGCCTCCATTGCCAGCGCCTTCGCCGCCATGGGTAATCAACTGATCGAGGCGTTGAGCCGCCTCCTGGGGCGGCGGCGCAATAATCGTTTCAATGTGGTCAAGACGACGGAGAACAACGTGCTCGTGGCGGCCTGTCGCGACGACCAGACTTCGGCCGACGCCTACATTGCCA
>JBGAVB010000372.1:0-3079 GCA_044228345.1 Anaerolineae bacterium
AGGCAATGACGCTGATCTGCTCCCCGCCGGGGATCAAATCGAGCGGCAGCAGCGCGCCGGCAAAGAGGAACTGCGGCACCAGCACCACGATGACGAGCAGCAGCGCCACGTTCAGGTTGGGCGCGGCCGCCGAAATCGCCAGGCCAAACAGATAGCCCGACAGCGTGCCGATGAAGAGGGTGATGTAGACCGCAACGTACGCGCCCCCGCCGGGCAGGTCAGGACGGACAAAGATGACCTCGAAGAGCAGGAAAACGAGCGCCTGATACAGCGCCAGGATCAATCCGATCCAGACTTTGGATAGGATGTAGGGGCTGATCTGCAGGCCCACGGTGCGCTCGCGTTTGTAAATGTCGGTCTCTTTGACGATCTGCAGCACGGAGCTGAGCGCACCGACCAGGATGGTGATCAAGCCCATCATGAAGAGCATCGTGATGATCTTGCCCGGATCGCCCTTGACTGGGTCGAACAGGTCCCGCCCCCACATGAAGTCCATCAAGCCGATGCCGGGGGCCAGCAGAAGCATCAACGCCAGGCTGAGCCGGTCACGCATCAGGATGTTGAGGTTGCGCGAGGAAAGGATCATCAACTGGCTCAGCGCGTTGACGCGTCGGGTCGCGCCGCTGCTCACGCGGCGGGCAATCGTGTCCGGCCCGATGTTGGACGCCGCAGCCTGGCGATGGCGCAGGCGCTCAACCACGTAGTTTTGATACGCGGACGATTTCTGATAACGCTCCGCCCAATCGGTCGGCTTGCCGCGCTTCTCGTCCTCCAGCACGATGTAGATGCTGTCGAACTCCATATCCTTCTCGCGGCGCTCCTGATCGGTGCGGTAGCGGTCGAAGTAGATCAGCGCTTCTTCGGGCGGACCGTAGAAGGCCACGTAGCCGCCGCGCACCAGGAAGATGACTTTGTCGCACATCATCACATTCTTGGTGGCGTGCGTGATGAGCACGATCGTGCGTCCCTGGTCTGCCAGGTGGCGCAGCAGCTTCATCATGTTGTATTCGGTGCCGGGATCAAGGCCGGAGGTCGGTTCGTCCAGGTAAAACAGTCGCGGCTTGGTCAGCAGCTCCACGCCGATGGAAACGCGTTTGAGCTGGCCCCCGGAGAGTTGGTGAATCGGCAAATCCTTGCGCTCGGTCAGATCCAGGTCTTCGAGCACTTCCAGGATGCGCTGGTGGCGTTCCGCCGCGGTGGTGTCAGCCGGCATACGCAGCTGGGCCACGTAGTCGAGCGCGGCGTAGACCGACAGCTCCGCATGCACGATGTCCTTCTGCGGCACATAGCCCAGCTCATTGCGAAAGAGGTCGAAGTTCTTGTACAGGTCAATGTCGTTGACAAAAACCGCGCCATGCGTGGCCGGGTTGAAGCCGGTTAGGGCGTTCATCAGGGTGGACTTGCCGGCGCCGGAAAGGCCGACCAGGGCCACGAATTCCTGCGGCGCGATGGCGAGCGAGATGTCTTGCAGCAGGTTTTTCTCTTTGGTAACCCACTTCTGCAGATGAAACACGTCCAGGCGCATGCCCCGGTCTTCCATCTGCCGGATGTTGCCCTCCTTGAGGTCCAGACGGAAGGGGCCGATCTGGATCTCGTCGTCCTCTTTGAGCCAACTCTCGCGCTCGATGCGTTTGTTGCCCACAAAAACGCCGTTCGAGCTTTTGAGGTCATGAATGCGGTAGCGCCCCACGCCCATGCGCTCGATCATCGCGTGATAGCGGCTGACCTGCGGATGATCGAGGACGATCTGATTGTCTTTGGCGCGGCCGATGCGCACCGGCTGGTCGTCCGTGGGCAGGCCCACGACGCGCGCGGGCGGCGGCGTGGCAGCTTCCGGCTTGGCCTGGCCGCCCACGAAGCCGATGGCGCTGCGAAACTGTATGGCTACCTGGTCGGTGACGTAGAGCACATCGCCGTCCACCAGCGCCTTCTGCGGCACCTTCTGCCCGTTGAACGTCAGGCCGTTGGAACTGCCGGCGTCGCTGATCGTGAAGGCAGCGCCGACCTGCTGCAAGCGGGCATGATGCCCGGAGACAACGCCGACGTTGACCACAATATCGTTGTCGGCCGCGCGCCCCAGGGTCATCTGCGCTTTGTCCAGGGCAAACTTCTGCACCTGGCCGCCCAGGTAGACCGCCAGACCAGGCATTGGCCGCGCCGAGATGCGGATTTTATCGCCTAACCACGGCGGCGCCGGCGCTGCGGGCGGCCGCGTGCTCAGCTGGAAGCTGGCAACCTGGAGGACGTCGCCAGGGCGCAAGGGGTAGCTTTGACGCGCCGCTAACGGCCGCCCGTTCAACTGGGTGCCGACGGCCGAGCCGAGGTCCTGCACCTGGAAGCCCTGCGCCGTGTAGCTCAGGCGCACATGGCGTCGCGACACCTGCGCATCGTCCAGAAGGGCGACGTCATTTTCACTGCTGCGTCCAATGTCCAGGGTCGGCTTCGTGATCGGGTGCTCATCGGTCGCGCCGCCGGCCTGAACCGTCAAAATGCCATAAATCGCTGGAGTGTCTGGCATGATTTGTCCCTCAATCGTGATTTCGACACGCTCTCCCTATCTCTTCCATCTTCCATCTTCAATCTTCAATCTTCAATCTTTCTCTAATCCACCCTCTCCATCCCCGCCAGGATCAGCCGCAGGATGCCGCCAACGATCAGTCCGGCCAGGCCCGCGCCCACGAAATAGATGCCGGGCAGGATTGCCACATGAACGACATCGCGCGCATAGCGGGTGAAGACATCGAGCAGGCTGACGCCGAAGATGCTCTGCGCGCCGGCCTGGTAGTAGCCATAGGCGTTGAAACCCAGGACGACGGCCGTCAGGCCCCCGAGGAGCGCCTGCGCCAACCCGGCCGCCAGGCCCCAACGCCGCGACGCCAGGTCAACCAGGAGCAGCAGCAGGCTGAGCGCGGCGATGCCGATCAGCAGGTAGCCGTAGCCGCTCTCCATGCCGCCAATCGTGCGGTTGAGCACGTTGCCCAACAGCGGCACGGTGACGCTGATGCGCAGCCAGGCTGCCTGCGCGCCCAGGATGAGCAAGCCCGCGGCGACCAGCGCCAACAGGCGGCTGAGCCAGATG
>JBGAVB010000373.1:0-3066 GCA_044228345.1 Anaerolineae bacterium
AATCGCTCGATTCCCGATTCTGACATGCATCCCCGAAATTTCACGTACTTGACAAACTGACGCTTCCGCAGTATGATCTTGGGCAGGAGCCAGACATGCAGACAGCGGACGGTCTTAATCATCAACGCGTCACCCCCTTTCCTCCGCTCTCCTACGCGATCTATCCTCGCGCCAGGTAGGCAAGTGCTCAACATGAATCTTATGCAACGTTCTCAATGGGTTTGTTTCGGCTGCCTTCTCTTCTTGTTGACGAGTTGTGTGCGCGTGACAGAAAACGCGCCTGATAAGGGCCTGCCCGCCTCGGGCGATGATCCTACTGAAATCGCCGCGGTGCGTGATTTGCGCGTGGCCGCCATCGAGTTCGACTCGAAACAGGCCGTGTTAAGCGGGGGGCATCTGGCGCTGTTGGTGGTGATCGAAAATCGCGGCAGCGAGCCAGAGCAGAATGTTCCGGTGCGGGTTGTTCTGTTTGACGACGCTGACCAGGTGGTGCTCAACAGCGTCGAATATGCAACGACCATTGCCAAACACGACACGGCCATTATTCGCTTCGAGGGCGATCTTCCTGGCACGCTGAAGTCGCGCTATCAACTACGTGTGGTGATAGACAGCGTGCCTGGCGAAACGAATGTGTTGAACAACATTCGGGTGTATGATGTGGCTGTTAGTGAACCATAAACTGCCTTTGTGAATTGACTCTGTCTTCTTGACGCCAGAGGGCACCAGCGGGTGGCCGATGTACAGTCGCCGCCGAGGTGCCTTTTTTGCGCCCAGTCGTCGCCCAGGTAAGGTCAGTCATGCCGCGATTCACCCGCCATCTCAATAGACGCAGGGGCAGCCGGTTCAAGAGTCTGGAACTTGCGCCTTGCCTGATCGGTTTGTTGGCCTTGTTGTCGCTGGCCGCCGGTCCGCCTGTGCAGCGAGATGGCGCGGCTTCGACGCTGCGTCTCTATCCACACCAGGTCAGCGCGCAACGCCAGACCGGCCAATGGCCGGTGGTACAGGCGCCATCCGTGCTGGTGGCTGACCTGGACACCAACCAGGTTCTGCTGGACAAACAGGCCGATGCGCCGCGGCCCATGGCCAGCACGACAAAAATCATGACAGCCTTGCTGGCGCTTGAGAACGGACGCCCTGACGATGTCGTGACCGTGCCGGCAGCTGCTCTCACGGTGGGCGGCAGCTCGATGTACCTGAGCGCCGGCGAAAACCTGAGTCTCGAAGACCTGCTCTACGGACTGCTGCTGCCTTCGGCAAACGATGCGGCCGTGACGATCGCCGTCCACGTGGCGGGCAGTGAAGAGGCCTTTGTCGCGCTGATGAACCGCCGCGCGGCCGAACTTGGGCTAACGCAGACCCATTTTGCCAATTCACACGGCCTGGATGCCCCAGACCATTATGCCAGCGCCCGCGATCTGTACACGCTGACGCGCGCGGCATTGCAGTACCCGTTGTTCGCGCACATTGTAGCTACAGTTTCATACGAGGCTGCCGGCCATGCCCTGACGAATACGAACGACCTGCTGACGCTCGATGCCCACGGCGACGGCGTCAAAACCGGCACGACCGACGAGGCCGGTGAATGTCTTGTGGCGTCGGTGAACCAGGATGGTCATCGCACGATCCTTGTGATCCTGGGCAGCACACAGCGGTATGCCGATGCGCAGGCGCTGCTGGCGCATTACCGCACGTACTACGGCTGGATCGCGCTGACGACGCCAGACAACGCGCTCAATCGCGCGCGCGATCGCAGCGGCGAGCTGCGCTTTCTGGCCACTGGCCCGGCGCCGATGGCCTTTCTGCCTACGTGGCAGCGCCCCTGGGTGCAGCCGCTGCGTGAACGCCTGGCTGATGACAACGACCTGCCCGGCGCGCCCGCCGGTGTGGTTCATTTTTTGCAGGGCAATCAAGACCTCGGCACACAATCGTTGATGTGGGGCGCGTATTGATCGGCGACAGGGCATAGTAGGGGATAGGATCAAATGGAAGAGCGTTTGCAAAAAGTCATGGCGCATGCGGGCGTTGCCTCGCGGCGTGCATGCGAAGAGATGATTGTGGATGGCCGCGTCAAAATCAATGGCAAGGTGGTCACTGAATTGGGGACGCGCGTGGATCCCGACAAGGATGTCGTCCTGCTCGATGGCCGTCCCTTGACTGGTTCTGAGTCGCCTCGCTACATCCTGCTGTATAAACCGGCCGGCTACCTTTCGGATACCGACAGCACAGACGGTCGCCCTTGCCTGACCGACCTGGTCAAGGTGGCGCAGCGCCTCTATCCGGTGGGGCGATTGGATTATGACAGCGAGGGTTTGATGCTGTTGACCAATGATGGCAACCTGGCGCACAAGCTCACGCACCCGCGCTATGAGCACCCGAAGGAATACCTGGTTCTCGTGGAAGGCCGGCCCCTGCCCAGCGCCCTGCGTAAGCTGCGCCAGGGCATCGAGCTGAGCGAAGGCAAAACAGCGCCGGCCGAAGTGGAGATGATTGACGGTCCACCGCCTTACCTGGCGCGGCCAAACGACGCCCGCTCTCAACCCACCACCTGGCTGCGCATGGTGCTGCGCGAAGGCCGCAAGCGCGAGATCCGTCACATGACCGCGATCGTCGGCCATCCCACCCTGCGCTTGATTCGCGTGGGCTTAGGCCCGCTGCGCCTGGTTCACTTGAACCCCGGCGAATGGCGCGACGCCACCCTGGTTGAACTCCGACACCTGCGCCGCGTACTGCAAGACAAACCGGTGGGTCGCGGCGCACCCACCCCGGCGACGCCTGCGCGTGGTCAGCACGGCGGCCGCGGCCGCGCCCTGGTGATTAGGACGCCTCGCCCGGCGCGGCCGCCGCGGCGCGTGGACGCCGAGCGTCCGCCGTTGGGCGCGGACGGGGATCAACCCGCTGGTCGCCCGCCCGGCCGCCGGCCGCCGGGGCGCGCCGACGCCGATCGGCCGTCGCGCCGCGAGGAAGGGGATCGGCCTGCGGGTCGCCCGGCCACCGGCCGGCCGCCGCGTCGCGCCGACGCCGCTCGGCCGCCGCGTCGCGCCGACGCCGATCGGCCGCTGCGCCGCG
>JBGAVB010000374.1:0-3058 GCA_044228345.1 Anaerolineae bacterium
CACTGAAATCGGGAGATACGGTCCAAATACCGCGCTCAGCCGAGCCAAGCAGGCGCCAGTCTGAGCCCTCCTGCACGTAGTAGCTGGCGCTCAGGCGCACAGGTTTCGTCAGGTTGGGCAGCTGGTAAAGAAAAGTCCCTTCCTGCCCAGCCGGCACCGTGATCTGCTGGCTAAACTCGCCGACCTGGACAACCCGCCAATCCACCCGATAGTGCGCAGCGGCGTTGGTGTAGTTCCAAAGATGGAAGGTAAAGAGGGCTGTCGCGCCATAAGGATAGCGCTCGTTGTCGCTCGTGATCACCAGGACATGGGGCGAGCCTTGGTAAGTCCAGCTCTGTGCAGTCCCGTCGAAAGTGCGCATGGCATAACGATACGCGGTTTGACTCGTGACCAGGGAACCATTGTCGGCGAAGAGAAGCGCGTTCACGTCCTGATAACCCCGCGGGAAGCCGGCATCGAGGGTCGCGGTGAAGGGCAAGGTCGTGGCCTGGCCGGGCGCCAGCAGCGTATCGTAGGCACGGTAGGCATGCTGCAGCAGGCCCGAAATTGAGAGCGAGACGCTGGTGGCTGTCATATTGCCCGTGTTGGTAATGGTCAAGGTCGTCGCCACGGCGTCGCTATCGCCATACGCGTCGACGTTATCCTGTCGCAGCGCCCAAACCACCAGGTCGCGCAGTAAGGCGTGCTCGTCCTCCGTGCCCTGACCCATGAAGGTTGCCATGTCCGCGTAGGCGGTCGTGGCGATGACCCGGCCCGGCCCGCTGCCGGGCGTGTAGAGCACCATGGCTGGTGCGCCGGTGGCGGTGCGCCGCAGCAGCGTCTGGGCGCCGACCGGAATGGCGCTGAAGAAGCCGTCAACATTCAGGTTCAGCACCGAGCTGCGCTGGCTGGCAAACATGCCGGCGTAGGCTGCAATGCCGACCGAGGCAAACTGGCAGTAGAAATCCTCCTGGAAGCCATAGGCGCGCCAGCCTGCGCCGGGTAGAAGCGAAAAATCTTGCCCGGTCGCCTGGTCCATGACGATCAGGGTCCCGCCGGCAGCCACATACGCAGCGAGCCGGGCTTTCATGAGGCTGGAATCGGCATAGCCGCTCAAGCCGCCGCTGGGGATGAACAAGACCGGGTAGCGCGCGGCCAACGCGGGTGTGAAATCGGGCTGCAGGCGGTCCGCGGGGATGTTGAGACCGTTGAGGAGCTGGGCCAGGGCAAAGCCATAGCCGTTGTCAAGAATCGCCACCTGGCTGGTGACCACGGGACTCGCGGCCACGGGTGCGATGGGGGAGCCGGCCTGGTACTCCGGCATCATCGCCAGGTCCAGGTCAGCCACACTCTGGTTTTCATCCGGTTTGCACGTAATGTTGGGCAGCGGCTGCGGCAAGACATACTGGCACTGCGTGGGGTCCCAGACCTTGGGAATACGACCGCACTGCGCCTGGTAGTATTGCTGCGGCGGCAGCTTTGCATCAAAAAGAAGGTCACCACCGCCGACGATCTTGTCGGGAATCCCCATCGTGGAGAACTGCTTGCGCCAGACATCCAGCAGGAACAGATGCGATTGCGCGGTGCGAAAATAGAGCGCGGGGTTGGCAGCCGTGTTGTAGCGGTACACGCCGACATCCATGCGCTGCAAGTTTTGATCAACCCGCGTGCCGTCAAGGGTTGCGCGAAAGTATTCGCCTGGATTGGTTGAGTTGACCAGGGAGGTGTCGGGATCAACCGGATTGCCATTGCTGTCATAGATATTGATGGTAAATCCGGCATTCGTACAGGCCTGATACGAGGGTTGGTTGGCGGTGATCACCACATCATAGTCGTTGCAGCCGTGCTTGAGCAGGCGAACAATCTTGTCGGCATTGGAACCATAGCGTTGGTGCACATCGCTTTCGAACAACTGCCACTGCTTGACCGTTTCGACCATGGCGTCTGCCACGGCCTGGTCGTAGTATTGCGCGCTCTGCGGCGCTGCGAAAATGAGCGCGCCGATGGATGCGGCCAGACCGGCCGAGATGTCCTTATTCATGTCGGCGTGAAAGCAGGCCGTGACTTCATCGCGCAGCCGGTCCTGGTTGCAGACCAGCTCCAGGGTTGGCGTTCCGCCGTTGCCGCCGCCCACGAGCTGGTAGCTGCAGCAGGCCTGGTTGTGCGTAATCAGGTCAACATAACTTTCGGTCTTGATGCGCAGGAGCTGGCCAGCCGCGTCGGTGACCTGCGTATTGAGGCTGTCTACGTTGCCGAAGGTGGTGCGGAATTGGGCGCCGAGCGGGGGGACGCCCCCTTTTTCGACGAAATTGGAATGACTGTAGAAATCCTGGACCGTGTGCAGCATCAGGCCCAACTGTTCAAGCGCGAAATCCTGTGTGCCGCAGCTGCCCACGTAGTCGAGGGCCGTATTCCAGCGCGCCGTCATCCAGCCGCGGGCCGGCGTGAACGTATAATCGTCCATGTGTGCCGGTGGATAGGTGTAGTAGCCGTTGGCGCCGCTTACGTCCGCGCGCACGATTCCTTTGATAATCTTGTTGGCCTGGCTGCCAGAAAATCCGAGGCCACGCAGGGCGCGGCTTGTGAAATCCTGATGCACGTCGCCGGGAAAGGTGGAGCCGAAGGCTTGCGCGGGCAGCGATGAGCGCGTGAGGAGTGCGCTGGCCGCAAGCAGCATGAGGATCGTCGCGGCAGCCTGCCATACGATGCCGCGGCGCGGCGTCATCAGCAGGCGCGGGTGATGCAGGCGGGCGACAGTCTGTCTAACACGCACGAAAATGGGCGACATAGAGGATACCTCCTCAGCAAGCATGATAAACCTGGGGTCGCTAGCCATCGGGAGCGTGGGGTGGTAGGAAGTAGGCATCATCGCCTGGCGGCGCGGCGTGTTGGCGGAGACGGGTGGCGCCCGGTGCGACCTCAAGCGGCGTGGTCATCATGGCCTGGGCTTGCACCTGGGGCGGCGCACAGCAGTGCACAAATACTGCGCAAGTGTATGACGTGGAGATCAGTTTGTCAAGCGCATGTCCTCACGCGGGTGCATTTCAAACTGGGGGCGGGGGTCCGGCGATTGTTGAAG
>JBGAVB010000375.1:0-3053 GCA_044228345.1 Anaerolineae bacterium
AGTCAATACCTGGTGGCCGCATTGGTCCTTCTCGGACTGGTGCTTGTTCTGTATGTATTGAGCGGTTTTTGGATTGGCGTGCGCGCCACCGCGGGCATTGCCGTCGTCCTGGGGCTGGTTGTCCTGGGCGCGGCGCAGGTGGGGCACTTGTGGGCGCTGAATCAGGCCGAACTGCCGCGCCAGGTGGTCCTGGCTTACCAAACTACAACCACGACTGACAGCCGTGCGCTGGCCGACACGCTGGTCAACCGTTCCGCTCATCGCTATGGCGACGAGCGCCGCTTCCAGGTAGATGTCGTTCAAAGCCCGACCAGCGATGTCGTCCGGTGGTACGTGCGCGGCTTTCAGCGCGTGCGCCTGGTGACATCACCCACGACCGCGCTGGACACCGATGCGGTGATTCAACCGCTGGTTGAAACCCCCACGCCGCCCGCGTCCGACTTTGTCGGCGCGTCGTACCTGATCGCGCGCCGCTGGACCCCCGACGGCTTGAGCGGCGCGCCCTTGGCGCGCTGGCTTCTGTTCAATGATGCCAAGACGCCCACGACCGATGAGAAAGTGGTACTCTGGGTCAAGGGGACAGAATGATCGAACGGGGCATAATGACATGCTGAACACCGGGGTTGGATTTGTGCTTGGATGGCCGAACGCTGGCGACAGCCTGAATGCCTTGAGGAACAAGAGTCGAGGGTGAGATGCAGAACATGGACATAACAGAACGCTTGGAAACGCCATTTGTGAAACGCTTTAACTGGAATTTCGAGAAGACCGCGTGGGTCCTGCTCTTAATCCTGGCCGTGGCGACGCACTTCTACATGCTGGGGGTGCGCGCGATGAGTCATGATGAAAGTCTACATGTGCTGTATTCGTGGAAGCTGTTTGACGGCCAGGGCTATCAGCATCAGCCGATGATGCACGGCCCGTTTCGCTTTCATATCAACGCGTTGGCCTACGCCCTCTTCGGCGTCAATGATGCGGTCGGGCGCTTACCAGCCGCCGTCGCCGGTATTCTAACCGTCTGGCTGCTTTGGTTCTTCCGCGCCTACCTGGGGCGCGTAGGCGCTTTTCTAGCCGCCACGATGTGCGCCATTTCCCCAGCGATTCTCTATTACACCCGCTATATCCGCGACGAGCCGTTCATGCTCTTGTTCCTGGTTTGGCTTGTCCTGATGATCTTCCGCTACTTCGACACGCGCGAGCCGAAGTACCTGATCGTGATGATGGTTCCTTACGCGTTCATGTTCTCTTCGATGGAGATTTCCTACATCTTCGCCGGGCTTTTCATCGGCTTTTTCCTGCTGTACGCCCTCTTGGACATCGCGCGTGACGCATGGTCGCAGAATGGGCTGAAGATCCCCTTCTTTGTCGCCCTGGCGGCCAGCGCGGTCGCGGCCGTTTACAGTTTCTATACGGTGACCAAAGGCAAAGTTGGCGTCGTCGAGACGACGGCCGCAATTGTCTTTTTCCTGGGCGTGGCGCTGTTAGCCACGGCTCTGTTTCTGGCCGGTCGCGGCGTAGGCGAACGCCTCCATTCGCACCCGGCCCTTGACGTGGTGATGTGGCTTTTGACCATCGCCGCGCCCCTTTTCTCAGCCTTCATCATTCGCATGTTTGGCTGGGATCCGCAGGATTACAGCCAAACCGGTTACATCCGCTCCCTGGGCGTTTTCGTGCTGATGCTGGCTGCGGCGGGCGCGGTTGGATTTCTGTGGGGGCGCGTGCGTTGGCTCATCAGCGCGGGCCTGTTCTATGTGATCTACATCTTGCTCTTTACGACCTTCTTCACCAATGGTCAGGGAATTGCCACGGGCGCGATTGGCTCGCTCGGTTATTGGCTGGCGCAGCAAGAGGTCGCGCGCGGCGGCCAACCCTGGTACTATTATCTCCTGACAACCCCCATGTATGAGTTTTTGCCCCTTTTCCTCACCCTGGGCGGCATCGTGGCTTTCATCACGAGCCGGGGCTGGCGCTTCTTGCTGCGCAGAGTCACGGCAAATGCCAAAGCCCAAAGCCTGAAGTCGAAGGATGAAGGCAAAGACCAGGACGCAGAGACCAGAGACCAGAGACCGGCGCGTCGCGCCAAGATCACGCCTGAATCTCCGGCTTCCGATCTTCAATCTCCGGTCTCCAGTCTCCAAGCTCCGGTCTCCAGTCTCCAGTCTCCGACCTCCAACTTCCAATCTCTCTTCACCCTCTTCAACATTTGGTGGTTCTTGGGGGCCTTTGCCGGGTTGACCTGGGCGGGCGAGAAGATGCCGTGGTTGACCGTGTACATTGCCCTGCCCATGACCCTGATGGGTGGTTGGTGGGCCGGCCGCGTGTTGGAGCGCATTGATTGGAGCGCCTGGCGCAGCCAGGGAGGGCTGTGGCTGCTGCTTTCCATACCAGTGATCGGCTTCGCCCTGGTGTCACTCGCCCAGACCAGTCCTTTCCAGAGCGTCAGCATCCCCGGTCTCAGCGCGACCCTGCAATGGGTGGCGGCGCTGATCATGCTCCTTGTCCTGGCCTGGTTTGCCGCTGGTTGGATCCGCCGCCTGGGGCGTCAACGCACCGGGCAGACTCTCTTCCTGGCAGTCGTGTTGGCGCTTGGCCTGTGGACTGTGCGCGTCAGCTACATGTTCAACTACATCACCTATGACGACGCGACGGAACTGCTGGTCTACGCGCACGGTACGCCGGACATCAAGCGCGCCATGAACGAGATCGCACAGATCTCCGAACGCACCGTGGGCGGTAAGCAGATCAAGGTCTCCTACGACGATGACTCGACCTGGCCGCTCGAATGGTATCTGCGCGAGTACCCCAATCGCACCTTCTACGGCGCTTCGCCCAACCGTGATGCGCTCGACGCGCCGGTTGTCCTGGTGGGCGACAAGAACGAGGACAAGGTCAAGCCGTACCTGGGCAGTCGCTATGTGCGTTACAACTACCGCCTGGTGTGGTGGCCCAAGCAGACCTACTTTGGCCTGACCTGGCAGCGCATCCGCGATGGTCTGCGCGATCCGGCGCAGGTCAAGGCCGTGTGGGACGTGCTGTGGTATCGCAAGTACACG
>JBGAVB010000376.1:0-3052 GCA_044228345.1 Anaerolineae bacterium
CCGGTCTTGTTTCTGTTATGACAACCTCGTCCGGCCAGGAGGCCGGACCTACGCCGTCCACGCCGCGTAGGTCACGGCTCCGCCGTGACGACGTGCTTCATCCACGTGATCGTACACGCCGCCCATCGTTCCGGCCAAACAACCTCGTCCGGCCAGGAGGCTGGACCTACGCCGTCCACGCCGCGTAGGTTACGGCTCCGCCGTGACGACGTTCTCCATCCAGGTGATCGTACACGCCGCTCATCGTTTCGACCAAACAACCTCGTCCGGCCAGGAGGCCGGACCTACGCCGTCCACGCGGCAAGGCGAGCCGCCAGGCTGGCCTGCTGCTGCTGCAATTCGACCAGGCGGGCGCGCTCGCGGGCGACCACGTCGGCCGGGGCGCGACTGACAAAGCCGGCGTTGGCCAGGGTGCGCTCCACACGCTCGATAGTAGCCGTCGCCTGATCCAATTCGGCTTGCAAACGCGCCCGCTCTGCGTCCAGGTCAACCAGGCCCGACAGCGGCAAGTAGCAGGTCACGCCGCCGGCCACCAGGGTGACAGCCTGCGCCGGCGCAGAGAGCGCCGGCGCGATGACGAGAGTGTCGGCCTGCAGGCGCGCCAGGTTGACCAGCACCTCGCGCTGCGCGCCCAGCAGCTCGCTGAACTCGCCCGCCGCCAGCAGCGCGGTGATGCGCCGGGCTGGCTCCACCTTGGCTTCGGCCCGTGCGTTGCGGATGGCGCGCACCACGTCCTGCAGCCGCGTGAAGGCGTCGGCGGACGCGGCGTCCATCCCCGCAGGGTCGGCCTGCGGCCAGTGCTGCACGATCAACGCCGCAGGCCACTCGGTCAGCCCAAAAGCCGGCTGCTGCAGGCAGAAAGCGCGCAGATGCTGCCAAATCTCCTCGGTGACAAACGGAATGAAGGGATGCAGCAGGCGCAGGGCTTGCTCCAGCACCTCCAGCAGCGTGCGCGCGGCGCTGAGCGCCGTGGCCGGATCGTTCAACTCATTCTTGGCAATCTCGATGTACCAGTCGCAGTAGTCGCCCCACAGGAAATCGTACGCCTGGCGCCCGGCCTCGCCATACTGGAAGGTCTCGAACAAGCGCGTCGCCTCGACCGCCACTGTCTGCATGCGGCTGCGAATCCAGCGCTGCGCCAACGTGGTCTGCGGCGCGGCCGCCAGCGCGCTGGCTGGTAGGCGTTCCAGGTTACTGAGCACGAAACGCGCGGCGTTCCATATCTTGTTGGCAAAGTTGCGGTTACCGCGCACCCGCTCGATGCTCAGGTTCATGTCGTTGCCAGGCGACGAACCGGTCAGCAGCGTGAAGCGCAGGGCATCGGTGCCCATCTCATCCATCACCTCGATGGGGTCAATCACGTTGCCGAAGGTCTTGGACATCTTGCGGCCATGCTCGTCGCGCACCAGGCCGTGCAGATAGACCGTCTGGAACGGCACGTCGTTGGTAAACATCAGGCCCATCATGATCATGCGCGCCACCCAGAAGAACAGGATGTCATAGCCGGTTTCTAGCACCGCAGTCGGATAGAAACGGCGCAGGTCCGCCGTGTCCGCGGGCCAGCCCAGGGTGCTGAAAGGCCAGAGGCCGGAGCTGAACCAGGTGTCGAGCACATCCTCATCCTGCGTCAGATTCACGTCGCGGCCGTAGTGCAAGCGCGCCTGCGCGGCCGCGGCCTGCTCATCATGCGCGCAGAACGGATGTCCGTCCGGGCCAACCCAGACCGGAATACGATGTCCCCACCACAATTGGCGGCTGATGCACCAGGGACGCAGATTCTCCAGCCAGTGATAGAAAACCTTGTTGAAACGCTCCGGCACAATCTGGATGCGGCCGCTGCGCACCGCAGCCAGGCCCAACTCGGCCATGGCCTTCGTATTGACAAACCACTGCTTGCTCACCAACGGCTCAATCACCTCGCCGCCGCGCTGCGAACGAGGCACCTGCATGGTGTAGGGTTCGGCCTTGATCGTGAGGCCGGCGGCCTCCATATCGGCCCACAGGCGCTTGCGGCACTCGAACCGATCGAGGCCGGCGTAGGGGCCGGCATTGTCGTTGAGGGTCGCGTCTTTGTTCATGACGTTGATGATCTGCAAGCCATGACGTTGGCCGATGGCAAAGTCGTTCACATCATGGCCGGGCGTGATTTTGAGCGCGCCGGTGCCGAACTCGCGGTCCACGTAGGTATCGTGAATCACCGGAATGGGGCGTTTGAGCATGGGCACCAGGCAGGTGGCGCCGATCAGGTCGCGAAAACGTTCGTCCTCCGGGTGCACCGCGACGGCGCTATCGCCCAGGATGGTTTCCGGCCGCGTGGTGGCGACAGGGATGTAGCCAATGCCTGGGCCATCATCCAGGTGTGCGCCAGCAATGGGGTATTTGAAGTAATAGAGCGTGCCCTGCTCTTCGCTGTACTCCACTTCCACATCCGACACGGCGGTCTGCAGGCCAGGCGACCAGTTGACCAGGTATTCGGCCTGGTAGATCAGCCCCATGCGATAGAGGCGCACGAAGGCTTCGCGCACGGCCGCATTGAGGCCATCGTCCATGGTAAAGCGTTCACGGTCCCAGTCGCAGCTGGCGCCCAGCCGGCGCAGTTGGCTCGTGATACGGTCGTGATACATGTTCGTCCAGTCCCAACACGCCTGCACGAAGCGCTCACGGCCGAGCTCCTGGCGGCTCGTACCCTCGCGACGCAGCTTGCGCTCAACCTGCAGCTGGGTGGCAATGCCTGCATGATCGGTGCCCGGCACCCACAGCGCAGCTTTCCCACGCATACGGGCATAGCGGATCATGAGGTCTTCCAGGGTTACGAAGAGGGCATGCCCCTGGTGCAGTTCCCCAGTAACGTTGGGCGGCGGAATCGAGATCACATATGGTTCGCCGTCGGGCTGGGGCGCGTTTTCAGGCTTGAACCATCCATTGCTTTCCCACCAGGCATACAGGCGCTCTTCCGTCGCCTTGAAGTCATAGGTTTTGGGCAGTGAGAAATCGGGCGCTTCGCTCGTCATACGTCTATCTTCCTAACCCCGGACAAGCCGGGCCCAAATGA
>JBGAVB010000377.1:0-3036 GCA_044228345.1 Anaerolineae bacterium
TGTGGCTGCCGTTGACTGTGGACGTGACGACGCCGGTTGAACCGTCAGGTGTGCTGGCATCCTGGGACACAACGACGATTGCCGACGCCACGTACATCTTGCGCGTGGTTGCCACGCGTCAGGATGGCAGCCAACTGGAGGTGCGCATCAGGGTCAGCGTGCAGAACGCATCGTAGTTAACCCAGGCGGCAATCAACCCCGCGCGCGGCCAGGTGGGCCAGCACGCGCTCGAAGCAGGCGGCGTCTGCGCCCACCATTTCTGGTGGGCAGATGCCCGCGCGCGTGAAAGTTCCATCCAACACCAGGCGCGCAACGCCGGTGCAGGTGTAGCCGGTGGTGCGCGCCATCGAAGAGACGCCATTCAGCGGGTCGGTCTGATCGTACAGGTGATACGTGTAGGTCTGCGGCTGATCCTCTTCAATCCCGCTGATGCGCACACGCATGATCGTAAACTCTGGTTCGTTGGCTTCCAGGCGCCATTGTTCTAGCAGCAGCGCCGCGGTGACATCCAGCGGGCGCACTTCCACGCCGCGAACTACCCGTGGTGTGGCGTCGAAGAAGCCGCTCGCGCGCAGCACCCGGATCAATTCGATGTGACCGGGATAGCGCAGCGTTTTTTCGACCATGTTGGGCGCCGGAATGGTGCGCAGCAGCGTGCGCAGGCCATCGGTGTTGAAAGCCTCCAGCACGCCCACCGGTTCAAGCGTCACGAGTTCGGCGTCCGAGAGCGCCGGCTTCACCACGATCTCGCCGTTGACCACCATGCGCGCTGGTCGCGTGTACTCCTCGATGACATCAATCGGAGAAAAGGGGGCTTTGTACGCCCAGGGCCACACCCGACCAACCGGCAGCCCCCCCACGAGGCATTCGAACGATTCGACGGTCATGTGCGTGTGGTGATAGCCCAGGATGAGGTTGCCCAGGCCTGGCGCCACGCCGCAATCCACGACCGCCGTAACCCCGTGTTGGCGAGCCAGATCGTCTAGCGCGAAGGGGTCCTCCGGGAAAAAGGAAATGTCCACGACATGCTTGCCTGCGGCAATGACCGCGGCCAGGGTTTGGTAGCCCAGGAACCCAGGCACGGCCCCAATCACCAGGTCTGCATCCGCCACGGCCTGGCTCACCGCTGTCGGATGAGCCAGGTCGGCCGGCCTAAAAGCCAGCGGGTAGCGATCCGTCAGGGCCGCGCCGCGCGCGCGATTCGCATCCACCACCGTGACCGCAAAATCATGGCACAGGTCGGCAGCCATTGCGCCGCCGACCATGCCTGCGCCTAAGACAACCACATGCTTCATTTGGTCCGCCTCGCCGCTCAGTACGCGCTTTTGAGCGCTCGTCATGCCGGCACTGAGGCCAGTCCCTTGCCATTCGAGCCTGGCGCCGTCACCACCGGCGGTTCCACGGCCATTTGCTCCTCGCGGCGGAATTGACTCATGTAAAGATCGTAGTAGACCCCACCCTTCGCCAATAGTTCGTCGTGTTTGCCGCGTTCGACGATTTCGCCCGCGGCCAGCACCAGCACCTGGTCGGCATTGCGAATCGTGCTCAGGCGATGCGCGATGACGAAGCTGGTGCGCCCGGCCAGCAGTTTGTTCAGCGCGGCCTGAATCTGGCGCTCAGTGCGGGTGTCCACGCTCGAAGTTGCCTCGTCCAGGATCAGAATGCGCGGGTTGCTCAGCGCGGCGCGGGCAATGGCCAGGAGCTGGCGTTGGCCCTGGCTGAGGCCGCTGCCGCGCTCACCGAGCAGCGTTTGATAGCCATCCGGCAGGCGCTCGATGAACTGGTTGGCCTGCACCAGCCTGGCCGCGGCAATCACCTCGTCATCGCTGGCCTCCGGCTTGCCATAGCGGATGTTGTTCATGACCGTGTCGCTGAACAGGAAGGTGTCCTGCAGGACGATGCCGATCTGGCGGCGCAGGCTGGCCGCCGTTACGTCGCGCACATCAATGCCGTCAATGCGCACCGCGCCGTCGGTGACATCGTAGAAGCGCGGCAGCAGGTTGATGATGGTGGTCTTGCCTGCGCCGGTGGGGCCGACAATGGCAATCGTCTGGCCTGGCTCGGCTGTCAGGCTGACGTTTTGCAGCACGGGGATGCCCTTCTTGTAAGCGGCATGCACGTGATCGAACTCCACACGCCCCTGGATGACCGGCAGCGGTTGCGCGCCGGGCTTGTCTTCCACTTCCGGCACCTGGTCGAGCAGGTTGAAGATGCGCTCGCCGCCGGCAATCGCGCTCTGGATGTTGGTCCACAGCACGGATACCTGCGCGATGGGCTGGTTGAAACGCTGCACATAGTTCAGGAAGGTGACGATCAGGCCCAGGGTGACGGTAGTACCCATCAGGTTATTGCCCCGCAGCAGGGCCAGGCCGCCCACGCCGGTCACAATGGCAATGGCGACATAGCCCAGCGCTTCGAGGGTAGGCGCGAGCGCGCTGGTGAAGGCGACGGCGCGCACGTTCGCATCACGGTTGGCCGCGTTGGTGACGCGGAACTGGTCAATGTTCTCTTGTTCGCGGTTGAACGCCTGCACCTCGCGCACATTGGCAATGGTTTCTTGCAGGTCCGCGTTGACATTGCCGATCTCCTGGCGACTGCGGCGGAAGGCCTTGCGCGCCTGGCCAGAGAACCACAGCGTCGCCACGATCATGAACGGCAGCACCGCCAGGGAAATCAGCGCATAGGCCCAGCTCAGGGCAAGCATCTTATACATGACCCAGACGATCAGGAGGATGCCGCTCAGCACGTTGACCAGGGCAAAGGTGAACACCTGCTGGATCGTGTCAATGTCGTTGGTGATGCGGCTCATGATCGCGCCGGCCTCATTCTCGGCATAGTAGTTGAGCGATAAGCGGTGCACCTGCGCGAACAGGTCATCGCGCATCTTGCGCAGCACGTGATTGCCCGACCATGACATGGCGTAGAACTGCAGGCCGCCGGTGATCGAGCCGGCGACATACAGGCCGACCACGAGCAGAATCACGCGCCCCAGGCCGGCCACCGTATCGGCGGTGCTGCGTGTGGCCGCGTCGGAGG